>JANYIO010000076.1 GCA_025362015.1 Gammaproteobacteria bacterium
AAAGATGCTGGAGGGAATGCTTGCCGACAATATTTATGAGTTTGTGAATCTCATGGACAGTGACGGTGAGTTGGTATTTTCCGACAGGCAGGCAACACGTTTGGAGCGAGCTTTGGCAAATGCAGAGTTTGGTTTTGGCCAAGGTGGGTACCAACCCACTGAGTTTATGAAACGCTACCTGCCAAAAGGTTTTATCGACTTATTGATCGTTGATGAGGGGCATGAATACAAGAACGAAGGTAGCGCACAGGGGCAAGCTATGGGTGTTTTAGCATGCCTCGCTAAAAAGGTCGTGCTGCTAACGGGTACGCTCATGGGGGGGTATGCGTCAGATCTTTTCTATCTGCTGTGGCGATCCATGCCGCAACGAATGATTGAACTGGGGTATCGTTGCAATGAGCGAGGTTCCATGGCGACCGCTTCTATGGCGTTTATGCGCGAGCACGGTATCTTGAAGGATATTTATAAAATCAAAGAGGGGGACAATCACAGAACATCACGCGGTAAACGTGTCGTGGTGAGTACGGTGAAAGGCCCAGGCTTTGGCCCTTTGGGTATCGCGCAGTGTGTTTTGCCCTATACCGTATTCTTGAAATTAAAGGATATCGGTCAGAAGGTGTTGCCGCCTTATCGCGAGCGGTATGTTGAAATTGGCATGGAGGACGACCAGCGTGAACGTTACAGTCAATTGGAAAGAACGCTTTCCCAGGAACTAAAGGAATCCCTGGCCAGGGGTGACAATAGTTTGTTGGGGTTGGTGCTGAATGTCTTGTTGGCTTGGCCGGATACCTGCTTTTTGCCGGAAACCTGCAACCACCCAAGAACGAAAGCACTTATTGCGTTTGTTCCTTCACTGTTCAGTGATGAACGGGAAACACCGAAAGAAACATGGCTACGGGAGTACTGCGTGAGTGAAAAATTGCAGGGGCGCAAAACGCTGATTTATACCAGCTACACAGGTAAGCGTGATACCTGCTCCCGATTAAAAGCAATACTCACAAAAGCAGGTTTGGATGTAGCCGTGCTTAGGTCAACCGTCCCTACCGAAAAACGTGAGGATTGGATTGCTGAGCAAATTGAAAAAGGCATTGATGCGTGCATCTGCAATCCAGAGCTAGTGAAAACCGGTTTGGATTTGCTGGAGTTTCCATCGATTGTTTTTATGCAAACTGGCTACAACATTTACACCTTAATGCAGGCCGCACGCCGTTCATGGCGTATTGGCCAAGTTAAGGATGTCGATGTGACGTTCCTCGGTTATGCGCAATCTGCACAAAGTCGCTGCCTGGCGTTGATGGCGGAAAAAATTGCTGTAAGTCAATCGACATCCGGTGATATTCCAGAGTCAGGGCTTGATTCATTGAATCAGCGTGGCGATAGCGTAGAGGTTGCTTTGGCTCGGGAACTGCTCGCGTAGGTATGATTTTTTTAACGCCCTCTTCGGAGGGCTTTTTTTATCTTGTATCGTCGTGCCGAGGGGTGCCGCGAAGATTGAAATATTCATGTCTCGCCCGAAGAAATCGACGTTCATAACGTGGTCAATGACTTTGAAGCTTTAGCACAATACAATAAGCAAGGAAGGTACATTACCACCAAAAACACCACTCCACACTCATATTGAAAATTCTGTAAAAAATACAGCAGGCGCAAAAATAGAAAAAAAGTAAAATTAAAAATGGGATTAGGCACATTGTTGTTAAATGTACCGATGATGCTGCTGTAGTTTTTAAACTAAGCTGTGACCAAACTCATTTAAAGTGTAAATAATGTTGGAAGATAAGTTTTATAAATGTGGGCATATTGAAAGCGGTAAACTTAAGTGTGGTTTTAAAACTGATAGTTAAATCCAAAACTGACGAAAGGCGTAGCCCTAAGTGTAGTTCGTCAATAGTGCTTAGAAGGTCAAAAAGGGTAAATATTCAGGTAAATAATTCTGGGGATGTTCGTCATTTACAAAACGCAAAATCATAATTAACATCGTCTAAAATGTATAACAACGTTAGCAATAATCAGAGTATTTAGGAGAATTAAAATAGCGACGATATTAATAGAAAAAATTTTGGAGTGTTCGTCTGTAGCCATTACCAAGGCCTTAGTAAGTGTGATTATTGACGGGAAAATACATCATAGCAATCATGAGGTGGTAACTGTTAATTCGGGAAAGTCCGCTTATTCAGAGACGCTACCTGAAAAATACTGGAGCGATGTTCATGCTGAATTTAATCAAGATTAAGGAACGCTAATAATTAACATCTGTTATAAATGATCAAAACTGACATTGAAATACGTTGGTAAGTTTTCTGTTCTTAAGTCTGACGATTTAAAAGCAGAAAAGTTTGCCATTGCAGAGCATAACCGGCGATTAAAAGAAGTGTGCGCTGCTAAATACATATAATTCCTGTAATATTCGACACCGCGTGTGGACAAAATTTACGTCGTCAATTCTTGACTCGCGCTTGTCTCGATCACTCGGCCACCGGTAATAATTTAAAAAAGGAAATGGACTGTGTTAATTCTCACCCGTCGTATCGGCGAAACCATTATGATTGGCAGTGATGTCAATATCACGGTGCTCGGTGTGAACGGTAATCAGGTTAGGCTTGGCACCAACGCACCCGACCACATTGCCGTGCATCGCGAAGAAATTTACCAAAAGATTCAACAGGAAAAAGAAAATGGCGGCGAGCAAAACAACTAACACTTAACCCAGCGCAGTGGATGAGCGTAAAAAGAACAGGCGCATGAAAAAAATTAAAAACATTACCCGTATCGATAACGACATTAACCGCACTCATGCCTGGCTCGTGCAAGTACAGCGCAATTATTTCAATACGATCAAAATGTTTTCCGATGGCGTTTACGGCGGCAAGCGTAAGGCGCTGGCAGCAGCAAAGGAATTTCACGCTCAGGTATTGGCAGCCGTGCCTGGCTACGACTATCTCCACCATATTCGCAGCGTAGTGCGCCGCAATACCACCTCGGGCATTCCCGGTGTGGGGCGCTACGATCCCATTGTCAACCCCAACACCGGGCACCGCGTTGTATTCTGGCTTGCCTTTTGGACGGATGAAAATGGGGTACCGCATAAGCGTAAATTTGTGGTGTCTAAATACGGTGAGCGTAAGGCCAAACAACTGGCCGTTGCGGAACGCAAAAAACGTTTACAGGAAGTGTGTGCGGCCAAGAGCGCGTAGTGCTAAATATCTCTGTAAAAGGTCAATATTTGATGGATAGAAAAAAGCTGGGAAGTCATAGTTTTCATGTGAGTAAATAAACATTGGAATTCATAAAGGTCAATGGCATTCGTGAACAAAACGACGTCTGAACAACTAAATCTAGGGGCTAAGTACTATTCACTGCCGCAGTCGCTTGTTGACTAATACCGCTTTTATTTAGTGCCTCAATCTGGCATCGTTGCTCATAGGTCAGTTGCTTGTAGGTTTTCATCTCATATCTCTTGCCGGAGAAAAGCGATGAGCTTACAGGCAGCTGATCTCTTTTCCTATGCGGGTTGAGTTATGCATTTCGCGGTTGAATCCGCCCTATAAAGCCTTTCTATAAAAAGTATTTATCCAAACAAAAAAATAAAACTGGAGGTGTATAGTTTAATATATTTGGAGGTGTGCTGCCTTAGACATCAAAACGGGTGCCGAAATAAAACTAAACGCATGCCTGTTATGGTCCATAATTTTGAACGACCTGCGCTTCATATTCCAGAAACGTTTTCCAACGGCTTTCCACATCAATGATAATGGCGTAATTTTTAGCCAAACGAATGAACATCG
>JANYIO010000093.1 GCA_025362015.1 Gammaproteobacteria bacterium
TCGCCCGCCGCACAGTAGTTGCCATTCCAGCTTAATTGTATCGGGCCGCGACCGTAATAACGTTTTCCTGGTTCACACGGACAAGTATTAGGGTTGTTATCCCAATCGCCGCAGTATTCATTTTTGGCAATTTCAGTGACATATACCAAGCCACCGGTTTCGTGGGAAAAGTTGGCTAGGGCTGCCGCTACTTCACGTTTTTTCTTTGCCAGGTCGCCCGTACCTGCAAACGCAGGATAAAAATTAGCGGCTTCTACTAAGCCTTGGTAGGTGTAAAAGGAATTGCGGTTAGGAAACATTTGGTTGAATTGCGATTCACTCACAACAGACGCGAAGCCTGTACCTCCACCACTTTTAGGCCGGATAACAATAGAAGATGCCATATCATTGAAGTTGCTGAGGCAGTTGTTATCACCACCGACTACTATGGAAGCGCCAGTGAAATTCCAATCCTGATAAATAACTGCTTCATAGCCTGCTGCGATGCGGATTGACGAAGCATCATCATTTTGGCCGCCGCGTGAAATGATGGCATTCATGTCAAAGGAGCCAGTTGAATCAAAGCCCGCCGACCAGCCAGCGTAATTGCAGTGTTGGTAAAGTGTCGCCACACTGCCGGTGGTGCTGCCACCGCCGTTAGCGACTACTTCAATCCAGTTAAAGTTCCAGCCTGCTGTTTTGGCGAAAACACCAAGATTATAAGTGCCGGCGTTAATATTGACGATTCGACTGATAGTCGTCCAGTTTTGCCAGCCACCAGTAGCGGGAATACCCATATCCCCGAGTGGAATGCCGCCGCCATTAAGATCGACTGACGCGGTTGCGCCCGACGGACTAGCCACACGCATACGAATGGTATAGCTACCAGACGATGGAATTGCTAGGTTGCTGTAAACCAACCATTCGTTAGTATCGATCCAGCCTACATTGTAGCCACCACCTGAGTCTGCGGTTCCCTCGATATCAACGCCGTCGCCACGATAAGCACCGCCAGTGTTACCTGCGGTGGAATCAAAATAGTTACTGTAATCTTCCGCCTGAAACACGGCAGCTTGTGAAGGTGCTGCACAAATAGCCACTACAAGAGCGCTGAATAGATGGAGTTTAAAAGGTTTAATAAGCGTTAAAGGGTTTACCATTTTTATTTCCTCAATAAAAAAAGCCCCCTCTTGGATAAGAGGGGGAAGGGCAGGGTCTATTGTGGACAGTAAAAGGTAACTTCGTAGCTTACGTCGGTTGCCGACGGGCAGCTGGATAACCCTACACCATCATCGTAGGGATAGGTGTAGGTGGCGCAATGTTGATGAACCATATTATGAAATTTGGTTTTTGACGCAGGTCCCGCACTACATTGATCAGGCGAGACTGGAGGGGTAGGGCAAGAGTACATTTTGGCCTGTGCGGAATCTGCAGGGTAGGTTGTAAAACCATTTGCCCAATGGCTAAAGGTCAGTTTAGACCCAGCAGAATAACAGCCAGCTTGCGCACCTGTGGTAGGGTTGGTGGCAATCAAATTTACGCTGGATAAAGCTGGGAACTGGCCGTTAGTGCTCAAGTTTTCATTGGTCGGGCAATCCGATACACGAATAGTTGAGCAATCGATCACGCCTCCAGGTGGGCCACCAGGGCCAAATACTGGTGCAGGTTGTGGGCCAGTGGGGCAGTTACCGTGAACCACCACTTTCATGGGCGCGGTATAGCCATCCACAAAGCTAGCATTCCACCAGTCACCACGGCCTAAAGGTTGGCCGGGAGCAGAAGGGTTTTGCACACATTGCGCATCAGTCACGCCAGGAATACAACCGAAAGAAGCTTCAAATTTGGAATCTATAGGAGGGGCACAACCGCCTGGTGGACAGGTAAAACCTAAGGTAGCAGGGCCGCCACTTGCACCGACACGACAGTTTTGGCCATTGCCATCACAATCATAACCTGGCCAGAAGCGCATGGATGGCAAGCCTTTATCCGGGACGTCATACTCAATAGAGCTACCAAGAGAGGCTAATTTAGCGCGATTGGCAGCGTTAAACGCAATGCCTGGTGCAGTTAACCATTGCACCCACACAGGGTTGCCACAACCGTTAACAATTTTTAAACGTTTGTGGGTACCGTTAGCGGTGCCGCCACCAATAACACTTTTAGGCCTGATCACAATCGACGATACCATGTCGTTAAAATTGCTTAGACAAGTGTTTTCGCCGCTTACCACAATGGAAGTGCCAGTAAAATTCCAATCTTGATAAAGAACAGCTTCATAGCCTGCGGCGACTTTAATCGATGATGCATCATCATTTTTGCCGCCTTTGGCAATCATTGCGTTCATATCGTAGGAGCCTGCAACGTCAAAGCCTGCGGACCAGCCACCGTAATTACAGTGTTGGTAAAGTGTTGCGATGCTGCCAGTAGTACCACCACCTCCGTTTGATACCACTTCAATCCAGTTGAAGTTCCAGCCACCTGATTGTGCAAACACACCAAGACTGTAAGTGCCCGCATTCATAGTGACGGTTTTAGAAATGGTGGTCCAGGTTTGCCAGCCACCTGTTGCAGGAATAGCGATGTTTCCGAATTGAATTGCCCCGCCATTTAAATCGACAGAAGCCGTGCCACCTGACTGACTGGCAACACGTATATTGATGGTGTAGGTGCCTGTAGTTGGAATGGATAAGTTATTGTAAGCAAGCCATTCGCCTGCATCAATCCAGCCTACATTAAAACCGCCGCCGGTATCCGCGGTAGCTTCGATGTCCACATTATCATTGCGATAAGCACCGCCAGTGTTGCCTGCCGTTGTATCGTTAAAAGAATTGTAGTCTTCTGCCTGAAAAACAACTGCGTGTGTTGGCGCTGCGCAAATAGCCACTAAAAATGAACTTAACAAATGAAATTTAGAGCGGCTATATAATTTTTTTAATAAAAAGGATAAATAATTTGTCATTATCGAACTCCCTTAATGGGTTGATTATTGTTTGCGTTGAAATGGCTCAATGTCTTTTAAAAAAAGACAAAATTTGTGTGACACAGTTATTAAGAACAGCGTGAGCATTTTTTCAAAATACAATTATTGTTAGGGTGTAGTATTGAAAATTTACTCAAATTACAGTGTTTTTACTGCAACACAGCTCTACTGCAAGGCACTTTAAATTACAGCTACTTGTCAAAAAATAGCGCCATTAATACAGAACTGACAACGATAATCAGCCAAAAAAAGTACTTGTGCAAGCGCATTTCCGTCCCAGTTTAAAGTGGGCCATTAAGTGGCCTGAGTGAATATTTGTGGGAATGTTGGCGCTGTTTTGGAACGTTCGTTGATGGGTTCGAGTAAATTTTTATTTAGGTCGAGTACGATGTAAACATAACGCTTGGTAACGTGCGTGAGTTGTTTTGATAATAATTGTGTTACCAAATAACTCGTGTGCTGATGTGGGTTAATTTTTACGGGAAATAAAGCTAAAAAATAAAATTTTATTTTTTAGCTTTTATAAAATTTTTTAAATGCAATCTGCGCCTAAAAAATGAGCGGTGGCGAAAAGTATTACTAGTATGTTTTTAGGAAAAGGGGTGCGAAAGATTTATTTCAATAAATTGACCGTCGGCAGTACGCCCTCTTTTAATCCGCAAAGTGAGGGCATATGTTAAATTAAAGTATAAATAAGGATGCGTGACGCAAAAATCATCTTTGCGTTGTTTGCAGCCCGTATAAATTTTTTTTGGTGGCTATTGAAGTTCAGAATTTGAACCCCAAATACTCTGCACCATATAGATAGTGGCTTGTCCCAAGGTACCGCTTTGCGCGGCATTTTGTTTTGATCTTGGCTGGTAAGTCTGAGGCGGTCTTGAAATTCTCAAAGCCGTCGCTATATCGCAATCACCCTGAGGTATTACCTCAATTTTGTTAATTTTGTTAATAATGTTAGTTAGGAGATTTATGTCCATGAAAATTCGTCCGTTACACGATCGCGTTGTGGTTCGCCGCAAAGAAGAAGAAACCAAAACTGCTGGTGGCATCATATTATCTGGCGCTGCTAAAGAAAAACCCAATCAGGGTGAAGTTCTTGCAGTGGGCAGTGGCCGCGTATTGGTCAGTGGTGAATTGCGTCCGCTCGATGTGAAAGTAGGTGATGTAGTTGTGTTCGGAAAATATGCGGGCAGCGACACTATTACGATTGATGGTGAAGACCTGATTATCCTGAGCGAGTCAGACATCAAGGCCGTACTGGTCTAATAGAGTAGATTTAATCTAGTCGATCAAAATTTGAGTGAAATCGCCCTTGCGCGGTTTTAACCTGTTACTAAAAGTTTGAAGGAATTGAAAATATGTCAGCTAAAGAAGTTAAATTTGGTGATAGCGCACGTCAACGTATGTTGGCCGGTGTAAACATTCTTGCGGATGCTGTTAAAGCAACGCTAGGCCCAAAAGGCCGTAACGTAGTATTGGAAAAGTCTTACGGCGCACCTACCGTGACTAAAGACGGCGTTTCGGTCGCTAAAGAAATTAACTTGAAAGACAAGTTTGAAAACATGGGCGCACAAATGCTGAAAGAAGTTGCTTCACGCGCTTCTGATGATGCGGGCGACGGCACTACAACTGCAACTGTTTTGGCACAAGCGATCGTTAACGAAGGCTTGAAAGCTGTTGCTGCCGGTATGAACCCAATGGATTTGAAACGCGGTATCGACAAAGCGATTATTGCTGCTGTTGCTCACGTTAAGTCTATCGCTCAACCATGTGTTGATAGCAAATCTATTTCTCAAGTGGGCAGTATTTCTGCCAACAGCGATACCTCAATCGGTAACCTGATTGCAGAAGCAATGGAAAAAGTAGGTAAAGAAGGCGTGATCACTGTTGAAGAGGGCACGAGCCTCGACAACGAGTTGGATATTGTAGAAGGTATGCAATTTGATCGCGGTTACTTGTCTCCTTACTTTATCAACAATCAAGACAACATGAGTGTTGAACAAGAGCACCCCTACATTCTGTTGGTCGACAAAAAAATCTCCAACATTCGCGAATTGTTGCCTGTGCTTGAAGCCGTTGCAAAATCTGGCAAGCCATTAGTGATTGTTGCGGAAGACGTTGAAGGCGAAGCCTTAGCAACGTTGGTAGTGAACAACATTCGCGGTATCGTAAAAGTATCTGCTTGTAAGGCGCCTGGTTTCGGTGACCGTCGTAAAGCTATGTTGCAAGACATCGCGGTATTGACTGGCGCTACAGTGATTTCTGAAGAAGTAGGTTTGGATCTTGAGTCAGCAACTTTGGAACACCTTGGTACTGCTAAACGCATCACCATGAGCAAAGAAAATACCACTCTGGTAGATGGTGCTGGCAATGCAGAAGAAATCAAAACTCGCGTAGCGCAAATTCGCGTGCAAATCGAAGAAACTTCTTCTGATTATGACCGTGAAAAATTACAAGAGCGCGTAGCTAAGTTAGCTGGCGGTGTTGCAGTTATTAAAGTCGGTGCTGCTACCGAAATGGAAATGAAAGAGAAGAAAGCCCGCGTTGAAGATGCTTTGCACGCAACTCGTGCTGCGGTTGAAGAAGGCGTTGTGCCTGGCGGCGGAACTGCATTGTTGCGTGCTGTTGCTGCTATTTCTGGTTTGAAAGGCGATAACGAAGACCAAAACGCAGGTATTGCTATTGCACGTCGTGCGATGGAAGCACCTTTGCGTCAAATCGTTGCTAACGCTGGTGATGAGCCATCGGTTGTTGCTGATCAAGTGAAAAAAGGCACTGGTAACTTCGGTTTCAATGCCGCTACTGGTGAATACGGCGACATGTTAGAGATGGGTATTCTCGATCCAGCGAAAGTAACTCGTACTGCATTGCAAGCTGCAGGTTCAATCGCTGGTTTGATGATTACCACTGAAGCTATGGTTGCTGACATGCCAGAAGACAAGCCTTCTGCACCTGATATGGGTGGCATGGGCGGTGGCATGGGTGGCATGGGCGGAATGATGTAATTGTTCCCCAATTTGGGAATTTAAAATGTACGCTGCTGTTTTTATAAATGCTTGGTTGATAGCGCCCTCATCGGATGCAAAGAGCAATATTTTATAAAATTGCGTTATAGTTACGGCCCCGAGTGGGCCGTAACTATTTATATACAGTGTGTTTGTTTTTTATTTGCTGTATTGAATATTAAAAAATTGTTTTGATTAAATCTGATCTTATTTGATTAAACCCGACATTAGGAGAAGCATCATGGCTTTCGAATTGCCCGCATTACCCTACGCGAAAGACGCATTAGCGCCACACATTTCAGCTGAAACTTTAGAGTTCCACCATGGTAAACACCACAAAACTTATGTTGATAAGTTGAATGGTTTAATTCCCGGTACTGCATTTGAAGGTAAAAGCCTTGAAGAAATTATCAAAACTTCTTCTGGTCCTGTATTTAATAATTCAGCACAAATTTGGAACCACACGTTTTATTGGCATTGCTTAAGCCCTAATGGTGGCGGTGCCGCAACAGGTGCAGTGGCAGAAGCTATCACTAAAGCATTTGGTTCGTTTGATAAGTTCAAAGAAGAGTTCACCAATTCAGCGATTAATAACTTCGGCTCAAGCTGGACATGGTTGGTGAAGAAGGCTGACGGTTCAGTGGCCATTGTGAATACCAGCAATGCGGCTACACCGCTGACCGATGCAACAGTGACCCCAATCTTGACTGTGGATTTGTGGGAACACGCTTACTACATCGACTACCGTAATGCTCGTCCTACTTACATGAACGCTTTTTGGGCTTTGGTAAACTGGAACTTTGTGAATACAAACTTTTCCAAGTAATTATGTTCGTAAATGCGCTAAAATCAGGCTTCATGCCTGATTTTTTTTGTCTTAAGATTTTTTCGTGGTTTCGTTTTTAGTTTTATCTTGGCTTCATTTTTAGATTATTAGCTGTTATAAAGCGCAGCAGGTTTTTCTCTCCCCATTTCTTATTTCCCAGGTGATTCTCAATGGAACGCAAAGAGCCCACATTATCCAGCGGCATCAGCGCTAGCAATGCCAGTGAACACGAAGATCCGTCAAGCCGTCGTCCTGCGGCGGATCATAGCGAGCCACACCAATCGCGACCAATTCAGGTGCCTCCAGCAAGTAATACCAGCTCGCTGCCCGCTATTGCGTTAGCCATTGCCTTGTTGGGTGTTGGCGGAGCTGTTTTTTTAGGTGTGAAGTTGACTGAAGCGCAGGCTGCTTTGCTAAATGCGGATGGCCGAATTACCCAGCTGGAAAATCAGCTGAATGTTGCCTCCACTGAGTCAACTGCTTCCTTGGGTTCGTTGCAAGTTAATATCAGAACTGTTGATAGCGACGTAAAAAGTCTGCGTGAAAATACGCGTAAAGCTACAGCGGAAAACACTGAAAAACTGAGTGGTTTAGGTAAAAGTCTCGATGCTATAAAAGCTGAATTGGGCAATGTTAAGAATGATGCTAGCTCGATCAAGCAAGATGTTTTGGCAAATAAGCTAACGTTTGATGAATTGCCGCCGCGTGTGGATACTTTTGAAAAATCCCTTGCCGAACAAGGCAAGCGTGTACAGGATGTTGCTAAAAGTATCAGTACCCTGCAAAACCAAGTGAAAACTGTGGAAGGCATAACGGCGCGAGTCACTTCCGCAGAAGAAGCGATTGATGCGATTGACGATAACCGCAAGATTATTAACCGTGATTTAGTGCAAATTAAACAACAGCTCGGCATTAAAAATTAATAGCAGAATAAATATAGATGGCGTCTTCGGGCGCCATTTTTTTTACAAAATATTTTAGTTTTCCCGCAATTTTTTGCGTCGCCTCCTCGTATTATTACGCCGAGCATCGAGTGTTATTTTTTGATGGTGTAGAATAAACGAGTATTTATTTCCTCATATGAACAAGAGTATTTACCATGCCTACCGTGATTCGCCAGCAAGACCTTATTGACAGCGTTGCTGATGCGCTGCAATTTATTTCCTACTATCACCCCGTAGATTTTATTCAAGCTGTCCATCAAGCCTACGAGCGCGAAGAAAATAAAGCCGCTAAAGATGCTATGGCTCAAATCCTGATTAATTCGCGTATGTGTGCCATGGGGCATCGCCCGATTTGCCAGGATACGGGCATAGTCACCGTGTTTGCTAGCGTGGGTATGAATGTGCAATGGGATGCAGACTTAAGTCTTACTGATATGATTAACGAAGGCGTACGTCGTGCCTACATGAACCCCGACAACGTATTGCGTGCATCGATTTTGGCTGACCCGGATGGTGCGCGTAAAAACACTGGTGATAATACCCCTGCGATCATTCATTACAACATTGTGCCCGGCAATACCGTAGACATTCACGTAGCAGCCAAAGGTGGAGGCTCGGAAGCAAAAAGTAAATTTGCCATGCTGAATCCATCCGATTCTGTGGTGGAATGGGTGCTGGATATGGTGCCCAAAATGGGTGCTGGCTGGTGTCCTCCGGGCATGTTGGGTATTGGCATTGGCGGTACCGCTGAAAAAGCCATGTTGCTCGCGAAAGAGTCGCTGTTAGAACCGGTAGATATTCAAGAATTACAAGCGCGCGGGGCGAGCAATCGCGCTGAAGAATTACGTATTGAGCTCTACGATAAAGTAAATCGCTTGGGCATTGGTGCGCAAGGCTTGGGCGGATTAACAACGGTACTGGACGTAAAGGTTAAAGATTTCCCTACCCACGCGGCTAACAAAGCCATTGCCATAATCCCCAACTGTGCGGCAACACGTCATGCACATTTTGTGTTGGATGGTTCTGGCCCCGCACTCCAAACTCCACCCTCTCTGGATGATTGGCCAGAAATTAGCTGGGATATTGGCGAGAGCGTGCGTCGTGTAAACCTCGATACAATTACTCCTGCGGATGTGTTGGATTGGAAATCTGGCGAGACAATTTTGCTCAGCGGCAAAATGCTTACGGGCCGCGATGCCGCACACAAAAAAATGATCGACATGCTTGCTAAAGGTGAAAAATTGCCAGTGGATATGAAGGGCCGCTTTATTTATTACGTAGGCCCGGTAGATCCAGTACGCGACGAGGTGGTAGGTCCTGCTGGCCCGACGACGGCAACACGCATGGATAAATTTACCCGTACCATGCTAGAGAAAACCGGTTTGCTCGGTATGATTGGTAAATCCGAGCGCGGTACTATTGCTATAGAGGCAATTCGCGATAATAAGTCTGTTTATTTAATGGCTGTTGGCGGTGCTGCTTATTTGGTTGCGCAAGCGATTAAATCATCCAAAGTGCTTGGTTTTCCTGAATTGGGAATGGAGGCGATTTACGAATTTGATGTAAAAGATATGCCGGTTACTGTAGCGGTGGACTCTCGCGGTGAATCCATCCACATTACTGGCCCAAAATTGTGGAAAGCTAAAATTGAAGAACATGCAATGATCTTGAAATAAGCGTCAGTATGTTATCGGATGTCGCGCCGCAGGCCGCACAATTACTGAGGTAGTGAGCAGTGTTGTGCGGGGCGAGTTTTTCTTCGAGCTTTTACTAGTGATCATTCACTTTGCTGGCTAAGGGTAACTCAAAAAAGAAGCTACAACCATTTTGTTGGTTGGGAGTAAAGCCGATGTTTCCATTCATTCGTTGAATTAATTCTTTACTGATCGCTAAGCCTAAACCGCTGCCTCCTTTTATGCGTGTGTCGGAGCCGTCTGCTTGAGAGAAGCGTTGGAAAATTTTTGTTCTGAATCCCTCTGGAATACCTTCACCTTGATCAGTGATGGTTACTCTTGCAAATCTTCCTTTAATATTAATGCCAATTTCTACGATGCCGGTAGCAGGTGAAAATTTTGCGGCATTCGATAATAAATTGGCACACACTTGTTGAATTCGATCAGCATCTCCGAAAACCTGGGTCGATTTTGGAGTACTCACTAGCTTCAGTTTTACATGATATTTGTCGGCATACATTTGATTGATTTCTATGGCTTTGGTTACCATCTCAAGAATGCAGAGAGGCACAATATTCAGATCCATCTTGTTGGCCAATAATTTTTCCATATCCAATAGATCATTAATTAATTTTTGTAAGCGAATGCTGTTGTTCAGCGCAATATCAATTAATTTTTGTTGTGGATCCGCATGTTTGCCGAGTGACCCGCTATTCAGTATCCCGAGGGCACCCGCAATTGATGTTAATGGAGTACGTAATTCATGACTAACAGTGGAGATAAATTGATTTTTTAATTCTTCATTGTGCTTGCGATCACTGATGTCGCGTACTACACCAATATAAATGGGTTCGTTCTCAATTGATAATTTTGAAATGGCAAAATCAATGGGGAACTCTTTTCCGTTGCGCCGCAAGCCTGATAACTCTTGCCCGGCACCAATAGTGTAACTATGTGTTGTTTGGTAGATGTCTGGGTTAGAGTTGAGCAGCTCAGGAATAAGACGATCAATATTGGTATCAATGATTTCTTTTTCTTGATAGCCGAAAATGGTTTCTGCTGCGTGATTAAATGATTTTATTTTCCCATATTGATTAATGGTAATAATTGCATCAAAAACATCATCCAAAATAGCTTTTGTATGTTTTGTATTGTTGTGTATTTTTTCTTCATACAGTTTTTGTTGGTGGGCGTGCCTTGTGGCTTCAATAAATTGCGCGATTGTGTTAGTGACTGGTTTTAATAATTCCACTACTTTTTCATCGTAGCCATCAATTTTGTTGGCAATACCTAATAGCGCTACTTGAGTGGTGCCATTAAAAATGGGAATTCCTACAAAGGTAGAAAGGGCGGGGTAACCATCGGGCATGCCACCACCACGCATATCTTTACTCGTATTATTACTGATAATACTTTTGCCTTTTAATATAGCTGCACCTAACAGATTGTTCATGTCGGTTAATACAAGATTTTCTTGCGCAAGTTTTTGATAGAAAAGATTAAGTTGTGCATCCTGCGTAATACTATGTAGGGTGTGTATTTTCAGCTCAGGTTGGTTGTCTTTATTGAAAAATATTTCTCCTATAAAGCCAAAGGTGCTTTCTGTTAACGCTAATATGTTTGTTAATAATTGCGGGAAAGTGTTTTTTATATCTGAGTCTTTAATAAATTGAGCTTGCGCCTGACTAATTGATTTGCTCAATTGTTGCAGTTTGATTCGCTCTTTGCCCCAGGCAATTAAACGAGCATTTTTATTGTATTGATCTTCCAGGTTGTGGCGTGCTCGCGTTGATGCTGACAATACAAAAATTATGTAAAGTATAGACATTATCCCCATGGGTAAGGCGATGGGGCCGTGCTCCATAAACAAGCGTAAAGTTAATGGGCAAACGCTTAAAACAACAAATCCAAGTGCAGATTGTTTATCTATTGCCAGAGTCGTTAATGACCCGCTGGTAACTCCCGCTATAGTGAACGAGAGTAATGCTTGATAGGTTGGATTAAAGGTAGCAAGCATAAAAAATGCACTGCAGCCCCAGGCGGCACCTGCAAGCCAAACGCCACAACGAAAAATAGTTAACCAATGCGCTGTGTCGATACGTTGATTCTGATTGCGCCAAAAAAACCAGCATGTAATACGCAAACAAATGGCGAACAGCATGATGCTATTCCAAAGTATTAATTCGGCGTGCCCAATGACGCGCCATTGGGCAATACTGAGAATTAAATCGAGCGCAATCGTAGCCGAGAGCGAAACAGGAATGCTGCTAAAGAGCGAGTGTACTTGCTCTTCTTCCAGAGTAGTCTCGGGTATGTTGTGCTGTTCGAGTTCAATGGATTGCGTGGTCAACGGCATGGAGTTATTAGTCTTGAGCTATGTATGGGCTGTCTTCGAAGTATAGACCAAGGTTTTGAGCGAGGGGTGTCGGTTGGGTTTTAGTCCTACATTTTGTAGTTTAAAACCCAACTTGTAGTTTAAAACTCAACCGTCATTACACTAACTGAAGGTTGGTGTTGCAGATGTTTATCCTGTAGCTAATCGTCTACTAATACAGGCGGTACTGTTCAGGAATCTGTTCTGCGCTATCAATAGGTGATCGGAGTTTGTGCAGAATGCCATCGTGAATATCATAAATCCAACCGTGAACGCTCAGCTCTTGGCCGCGTGCCCAGGCATTTTGTACGATGTTGCTGTGAGCAATATTGTCGACCTGTTGCAACACGTTTAATTCACACAGACGATTAAGGCGTTCATCAGTATCAGTCAACTCGTCCATGATGGCTTTGTTGTTGAAATACACATCGCGAATATTGCGCAGCCAATAATCAATTAAGCCTAATTTGCGATTTTCCAGTGCTGCTTTTACACCGCCACAACCATAATGGCCGGTAACCATTACATGCTTTACTTTTAAAATCTCTACTGCGTAATTGAGTACCGTCATGCAGTTAAGATCGGTGTGAATCACCATATTGGCTACGTTGCGGTGAACGAAAAGTTCGCCTGGCGCTAAATCGACAATTTGATTGGCGGGTACGCGACTATCAGAGCAACCGATCCATAAATATTCTGGTGCTTGTTGTTTAGCTAGGTTAGAGAAATAATCCGGGTTTTGGGTTTTGATATTGTCTGCCCACTTAATATTGTTAGCAAACAGGCTTTCTAAATCGCTCATACAGGTCTCCAGAGTATTGAATTTACATCTTTTAATCTGGCCGCATTATAGGGGAAACGGGTTTATAGGTGTTAGATTGCTCGGATTATCTTGAAAAACTAAACGGGATGCCATCATGAAAACCGAGCCACAAAATACGCTCTATTGGCACGATTATGAAACCTGGGGCGAGGTGCCAGCGCAGGATCGCCCCTCGCAATTTGCGGGTGTGCGTACGGATGAAGATCTTAATATCATCGGTGAACCCTTAATGATCTATTGCCGGCCTGCACCGGATTTGTTGCCTAAACCCGAGGCCTGTTTGGTGACGGGTTTGTCGCCGCAGTTGGTGTTGGCTGAGGGGCCTCCCGAGGTTGAATTTGTCGCTAAAATTATTGCTGAACTCGGTGCGCCAGGCACTTGTGGGGTGGGTTACAACTCCATTCGTTTTGATGATGAAGTCACGCGCTATGCGCTTTACCGAAATTTTTATGACCCCTATGAACGCGAGTGGCGCAATGGTAATTCACGCTGGGACATTATCGACGTGGTACGGATGACTCGTGCATTGCGTCCCGAAGGTATTGTATGGCCAAACTATGAAGATGGTCGCCCTAGCTTCAAGTTGGAAATGCTTACCATCGCCAACAATATCAAACATGAAGCTGCGCACGATGCGCTATCGGATGTGTATGCCACTATTGCCTTGGCCAAACTCATCAAAACTAAACAACCCAAGCTTTATGATTATGCCTATCGCCTGCGCGACAAACGTTTCGCGGGGAGCTTGATTGATATCGCTCATCATAAACCGTTACTGCATATTTCCTCGCGATTCCCTGCAGAGCATGGTAATGCTGCATTGATGTTGCCCTTAGCAATTCACCCGAATAACAAAAATTCGGTGATCGCTTATAACTTGAGCGCCAACCCGCAGGATTTACTCCATTTGTCGGTAGAGGAATTGCGTTTGCGTTTGTTTACGCGAACTGAGGATTTGCCAAGTGGTGTGGAGCGCTTGGCGCTCAAAGAAATTCATCTCAACAAAACTCCCATGTTGCTGCCGCCTAATATGCTTGATGACACAACTGCTGCGCGCTTGCAGATTGATAAAGCTGTGTGCGAACAGCATTGGCAACTGCTTGCTAATTTGACGGTGCAGCAACAGGAGCATCTGCAGCAGACGCTATACAAACTCTACAATGAGCAAAGTTTTGCTGAAAAAACAGATCCAGAACAAATGCTTTACAGTGGATTTTTTGATGAATCAGATAAGAAATTAATGATACAAGTACGGCGCTCTTCGTCTGAGGATTTGGCGCAAAAAATATTTCATTTTAAAGATAAACGGCTGACAGAATTATTGTTTCGCTATCGTGCGCGTAACTTTCCACATTCTTTAACTGAGGCTGAAAACCAGCGTTGGCGTGCCTTCTGCTATTTGCGATTAACTGATTCTGCCGCAGGTGCAAGCCTGGTTTTTGATGAGCTGAGTGCCCGTGTGGCTGCACTACTGGACGCGGGGGCGATCACCGAGCACCAAAAAGAAGTCTTAAAAGATTTGCGAGGTTATGCCGATAGATTAGTGGCAGCGTGTCGATAAGTTAATCTGCGAACTTTTTTGACGCACATTTCATTATCCGTGGCTTTATCCGTGCGTTTTTTTGTGGTTGAGCTATAAATAAGTATCAATAAACAATAAATAATTTCTAATAGAGTTTTTGTCCGGGGGCACAATGTTTGCACAATGGTCATTAAGAAGAAAAATCAGTGCCTCTGTAGGTATTTCTCTATTACTGGTTGGTTGTGCAGTAGCCTACCTCTCCTACACCTCAGCAATGAAAGCGATGGAAATCAGCATAGCGCGACAAGTTGTAGGTATATCCTCCACCTTTAGCAAGTATGTTAGCGATTGGTTTACGCTGAAAGGAAAATCATTACAGAGTTTCCCCGCTAATTCCGATGATGCAACTTACAACGCACATCTGGTTCAGTTGAGAGTTGCTGCCGATGTCGACAATGTTTTTCTAGCCTTTGCCGACGGCAAGCTAGTGAATGCTAACAAACTAGTCATGGCGCCTGGCAATGATGACCCGCGTAAATGGGGTTGGTATATTCATGCCATGCAAGACCAGAATAAAACGTTTATCGATAACCCTACCGTTGCTTCTGCAACCGGTAAGTTTGTTGTGTCGCTCGGGCGCGCGGTACTTAATAATGATGGTTCAGTTAAAGGCGTATTAGGTATAGATGTAGGCCTCGACAATATTGTGCAGCAGTTGCGTGATATTGAGTTGCCAGGTGACGGATATATGTTTATTGCTACTCGCAAAGGCAGTGTCTTTGCTCATGCTGATGAAAGATTACTTAATAAGCCACTGACGGATGTTGCTACAGAATTCACTACTGCTTATGTCGACAAACTGATAGCCACCACTGAAGATCTGCACTTGGTGCAAGTGAATGGCAGGACTAAGCAAGTATTTGCTTCGGCAATTCCCAATTCAGAAATGATTTTAATCATGGTTCTTGACCGGGAATTGTTGGTCGGCCCTGTGCAAACGACACTCATGTATCAAATGGTGGCCACATTACTGCTGTTATTTGCCACCATCATCAGTATCAATTGGTTTAACGGCCGCCTGTTACTGCCGTTGCATAATGTATCGCAATCGCTTTCGGATATAGCGTCGGGTGGTGGTGATTTATCGCGTCGCCTGCCAGTTTCTTCGAATGATGAAGTGGGCCAGTTGGCCGCCAATTTCAATTTATTTGTCGATCACATGCATAGTTTGGTGGAAAATATTCGTCATCAGGCTGAAGAGTTGCAAGATAACGCTCGCTCTATGGCCGATCGTGCCAGCAGCTCAGTGAAAGAGCTTGGTGTGCAACAAGATCAAATCGGCATGGTGGCGCAGGCGATGGGGGAAATGGATAGTGCAACGCAAGAAATTGCCCATCATGCTGAACGCACTGCATCATCGGTAGATGAGTCTGTGAGTAGTGCGGAAGAAGGCAAATTGCAAGTGGATAAAACCCGCGATTCGATTGTTGTGCTGGCGGATAAAGTAGAGCAAGCCGGAAATGTTATTTCTACACTCAATAAGCATGCGCAGGAAATTAACGGGATTCTCTCGACCATTCAGGGGATTGCTGAGCAAACTAACTTATTGGCGCTTAACGCTGCTATTGAGGCGGCACGTGCAGGCGAGCAAGGCAGGGGGTTCGCCGTAGTGGCTGATGAAGTGCGTGTGCTGTCGCAACGTACTCATGCTAGTACGGGAGAGATTCAAGCCATGATTAGCTCGTTGCAAAGCACGGCAAAAAATGCAGTGTCCATTATGAGTGACAGTCGTATTTTGGCTACAGGTAGCGTTCAAAATGCCGACAATGCTTCACGCTCGCTCAACAGCATCAACTCGGCAGTTGGAGAAATTAGCAGTATGGCGGCTCAAATTGCTACGGCGGCAGAACAACAAAGCCAAGTGGTTAAAGAGGTGCTGCAAAATGTGACCTCTATTCGCCGTGTTGCGGATAGCTCATTTGAAGAAGCTCATGCTAGCGAGGCGCGTGCCAAAGTATTGAAAGATCATGCCCGCACACTTAACGATCAGGTGTCTACTTTTAAACTCTAACATGTGCTAGCTTCAAACCGCGCTCGTCTTCCGATGATTTAACTGCCAAAAAAAGCAACTCTCGGGTTGCTTTTTTTATGGGAATTTTACTGGCTTGAGGGTACAATTCCGCGCCCAACTAGCGTCCAGCCTTAAGCTGTACGCGGGTTCACAGAATTTTCCAGCGGGAGTGTCCTATGTCATCTAGCAACAATTCATCATCCACCAAGCCTTCATCATCAATTAAAAAAGTCGTGCTCGCATATTCAGGTGGCTTGGATACCTCAGTTATCGTTAAGTGGCTGCAAGAAAATTATCATTGTGAAGTGATTACTTTCACCGCTGATATCGGCCAAGGTGAAGAAGTAGAGCCGGCACGTGCCAAAGCTAAAGCTCTCGGCGTACAACAAATTTATATCGATGATTTGCGCGAGGAATTCGTGCGTGATTTCGTTTTCCCTATGTTCCGTGCGAATACGGTTTACGAAGGTGAATACTTGCTTGGCACTTCGATTGCCCGCCCGTTAATAGCCAAGCGTTTAATTGAAATTGCTAATGAAGTGGGTGCGGATGCTATTTCTCATGGCGCAACTGGCAAAGGTAACGATCAAGTGCGTTTTGAGTTGGGTGCCTATGCACTTAAGCCCGGTATTAAAGTTATTGCACCATGGCGCGAGTGGGATTTGACTTCACGCGAAACCTTAATGGCCTATTGTGAAAAGAACAATATCCCTGTCGATTACGCTAAAAATAAGAAAAAATCTCCTTACTCCATGGACGCCAATTTATTGCATATCTCCTATGAAGGTGGTGTGTTAGAAAATACCTGGACTGAAGCTGAAGATGATATGTGGCGTTGGAGCGTGGCTCCAGAAGCTGCGCCTGATGCGCCCACTTACTTGAATTTAACTTATGCCAAAGGTGATGTGATTGCTATTGATGGCAAGCCCATGTCGCCCGCAACCGTGCTTGCTTATCTTAATAAGGTCGGCGGTGAAAATGGCGTAGGTCGTTTGGATATAGTGGAAAACCGTTACGTAGGCATGAAATCGCGTGGCTGTTATGAAACTCCTGGTGGCACCATCATGTTGCGTGCGCACCGCGCGATAGAATCGATTACGCTTGATCGCGAAGTTGCGCATTTGAAAGATAGTTTAATGCCGAAGTATGCCGAGATGATTTACAACGGTTACTGGTGGAGCCCTGAACGTAAAATGATGCAGGTAATGATCGATGAGTCGCAACATTACGTAAATGGTGAAGTGCGTGTGAAACTCTACAAAGGTACAGTTTCTGTTGTGGGCCGCCGCTCTGTGGACAGTTTGTTTGATGAAAAAGTGGCGACCTTTGAAGATGATGCAGGCGCTTACAATCAAAAAGATGCAGAGGGCTTTATAAAACTCAATGCGTTGCGCATGCGCATTGCGGCCAATAAAGGGCGCACCTTTTAAATAAATAGTTAAATAGTTAAATAAATCGCTTAATAAAAAATTAAACAACCGCTTTAGGCAAAAACCCAAAGCCTGCCCTGCACAGCTTATTCCTAGTGTGTCAGGGCATGTTGTGTAGGGTTATTTTGTAGCTTGATTTGCTAAGTATTCGTTGCTCTTGATCAATATCAACGAAAACCTGGCAACCGTAAGGCAGAATGCAGAGTCACTTAGCCTGCTGGCCATTCGTTTCAATATGATGTTCGGATTAATTGCCGTAAAAACTCAAAACAATTTATTTTCATTAATCGTTAAAATTAATCGTTAAATAGGAATGCCCTATGGCTAGTCATGTGACTGTGGCCGGTGATCTACCGGTCTACGACTTCGATGTAGTGCGCAAATTTACCATTATGGCTGTGGTCTGGGGCATAGTGGGTATGGCGGTGGGAGTGCTCATTGCCTCGCAACTCGTATGGCCAGAAATGAATGATTTATTTCAGCCCTATAGTCATTTTGGCCGTCTTCGTCCGCTGCATACAAACGCAGTTATTTTTGCATTTGGTGGCTGTGCCTTATTTGCAAGCTCGTATTACGTGGTGCAACGTACTTGTCAGGCAGCATTGTTTGGTGGCTGGCTAATCCCATTTACTTTTTGGGGGTGGCAGTTAGTGATTGTATTAGCGGCTATTACATTGCCGCTGGGATATACCTCCGCTAAAGAATATGCCGAGTTGGAGTGGCCAATTGATATCTTGATTACGTTTGTATGGGTGAGTTACGCCATTGTATTTTTCGGCACGATTGTTAAGCGCCGGACTGCACATATTTACGTTGCTAATTGGTTCTATGGCGCCTTCATCATTACGGTTGCGGTGTTGCATGTTGTGAATTCGGCAGCTGTGCCTGTTACTTTCTGGAAGTCTTACTCAGCCTATGCCGGTGCTGCTGATGCGATGGTGCAATGGTGGTATGGTCATAATGCCGTTGGATTTTTCTTAACCGCGGGATTTTTAGGCATGATGTACTATTTTGTGCCGAAGCAGGCAGGTCGTCCGGTGTACTCTTATCAGCTGTCTATCGTGCATTTCTGGGCGCTGATTTCTATGTACATTTGGGCCGGTTCACATCACTTATTGTACTCCGCGCTACCAGATTGGACGCAGTCTTTAGGCATGGTGATGTCGTTGATTCTGCTCGCGCCAAGTTGGGGAGGAATGATTAACGGTATTATGACTTTGTCGGGTGCCTGGCATAAATTGCGCACTGATCCTACCTTGCGTTTTCTCGTGGTATCCCTCTCTTTTTATGGAATGTCTACCTTTGAAGGCCCCATGATGGCGATTAAAACTGTAAACGCCATGTCGCATGATACTGATTGGACCATCGGCCATGTGCACTCAGGTGCCTTGGGCTGGGTGGCCATGATTTCGATAGGTGCTATTTATCATATGCTGCCATTACTCTACGGCCGCCAATCAATGTTCAGCGTCAAGTTTATTAATATTCATTTCTGGTTAGCTTCTATTGGTACTGTGCTTTACGTCTGCGCTATGTGGGTGAATGGGATTATGCAGGGCCTAATGTGGCGGGCTTTTAATCAGGACGGCACCTTAACCTATAGCTTTATTGAATCTGTACAAGCAAGCCATGCTGGTTATTTAGTCCGCCTAATAGGTGGAATTTTCTTCTTGTCAGGTATGTTACTGATGGCCTACAACATGTACCGCACTATTAATCAACCAGCTAATCAAGCAGCTGTTGAAGCAAGCGATCAAGATCGTCTTCACGCTTCTGCTGTCGGCTCTCAAAACGTTTTGGGGGGACTGTCATGAAAGGTCATAATATTATTGAACAAAATATTGGCTTGATGACTGTGCTGGTAGTTATCGCTATTAGTTTTGGTGGGCTAGTTGAAATATTGCCGCAGTTTTTCCTGAAAGAAACTACCACGCCGATAGAAGGCTTAAAGCCTTTACCAGCGTTGCAGTTGGAAGGACGCGATATTTATATTCGCGAAGGCTGCCATGTTTGTCATACACAAATGATTCGTCCATTGCGCGCTGAAGTTGAGCGTTACGGTCACTATTCAGTTGCCGGGGAATCTGTTTATGAGCATCCATTTTTATGGGGATCAAAACGTACTGGTCCAGATCTGGCACGGGTAGGTAAACGTTATTCCGATGATTGGCAAAAAGCCCATTTGTTCAATCCACGCAGTGTGGTTCCTGAATCGATTATGCCTTCATTCCCCTGGTTGTATAACAACAAGCTGGATGGCAAACATACTGCAGACAAAATGCGCGCCTTACATTCTGTTGGTGTTCCCTATACCGAAGAAGATTATGCGGGTGCTGAAAAAGCGGTGAAAGGTATTACAGAGATGGATGCATTGGTTGCCTACTTGCAACAATTAGGCATTCTTCTAACTGAGAAGCGTTAATGATCGGCATAGGTACGCAATGATAGGCAAAGGTACGTAATGATGGACATAGGCACGCTAGGCATAATTTCAACGCTGTTGGTTACTATCGCCTTTTTTGGTGTGTGTTTCTGGGCGTTCTCGCCCGCACTAAAAAAACGCTTTGAAGAAGATGCGAAATTACCATTTGCCGATGAGTTAAATGTTTCTGAAAAATTAGACGAGAGTAAAAAAATCATCAGCCTTGATGATAAAAAGGTGAAATAGATTATGAGTAATGTTTGGAGTTTATGGATTGTTGTTCTGACCATCACCAACATTGTGTTGTTGTTGTGGGTGTTGTTGGCAAATCGCAAGCAGGCTGTTGTTGAAGATGATCAACATGATAGTCATGACGAAGTCAAAACTACCGGCCATGTTTACGACGGTATAGAGGAATACAATAATCCGCTGCCTCGGTGGTGGTTTTATATGTTCATCGGCACCATTATTTATGCAGCAGGTTATCTGATTGTGTATCCGGGCATGGGAGCATATCAGGGGTTAAGCTTCGGAAAAAATAAAGCCTGGACATCGGCATCACAGTTACAAGCAGAACAAGTACAAGCACAAGTGCAATACGAAACAACTTTCGGTGAGTTTGCAAAAACTCCCATTCCTGAATTGGCCAATAATGTTGATGCGATGAAAATGGGTTCGCGTTTATTTCTCAATAATTGTGCGGTGTGCCACGGTGCGGATGCGAGCGGCAACCCTGGTTATCCCAACCTGACCGATAAAGATTGGCTGTATGGTGGTAGCCCTGAGCGCATTAAAGAAACGATTACGCTGGGCCGCAAAGCCATGATGCCAGCTTGGGGTGCTGCACTCGGTGAAACTAATATCGCGAATGTTGTGGAGTTTGTATTGAAACGCGCAGGCCGCGAGCATGACAAAACCAAAGCGTTGCTAGGTGAGCCGGTGTTTGCAAAAAATTGTGCTGTTTGTCATGGCGCTGATGGCAAAGGTAATCAACAAGTGGGCGCCCCTAATCTTACCGATGATGTGTGGTTGTATGGTGGTGAGCCACAAGAGTTACGCCAAACTCTGCGCAATGGTCGCAATGGTGTAATGCCAGCCCATGAACAAATGTTAAAACCTGAACGCATACATTTACTCGCCGCTTATGTTTACAGTTTGTCACACGAGGACGCGGCGCAATAAAATATATGGTAACTTTTGCGCGTTTTTTTTGCATTGCTCCATAGAATGTTATCGTCATCCGCTGTGTGAGGATGACGATAAATAGCATTTTAAAAACGCACTAAATAATCTGTTTTTCTTTCTTGTATTTCCCGCATTATTTTTTGTCGGGCTCATGAGGTGGTCGTCAGTGAGCAAAAAGATTCAACCATCTCCAGCAACAACTCCCGCGCCAGAGATTCGCTACGTCAATTTATATGAAGCCGAAGATAAAGTTTACATTCGGCACATAACTGGCTTTTATCAACGCTTACGACGCTATACCGGAATTCCCCTATTGCTCGGTTATCTGCTGATGCCATGGTTGATTATTGATGGCCGTCCCGCCATGTTGTTTGACTTACCCACACGTAAATTCAATATACTCTGGATAACTTTTTCGCCCCAAGATGGAATTTATCTTGCGTGGCTGCTGATTATTGCCGCCTTTCTTTTATTCACTATTACCGTTATGGTGGGGCGCGTTTGGTGTGGATTTACTTGCCCGCAAACCGTGTGGACGCAAATGTTCATGTGGGCGGAATTGGTATGTGAGGGTGATCGTAATAAGCGTATCAAATTAGATGCACAGCCATGGGGCTTGCAAAAATTTTTACGAAAAGCGGCGACTCAAACCATATGGATTAGTATTGCGCTAGTCACGGGGCTCACATTTATTGGTTACTTCACACCGATTCGTGCGCTATGTGTGAATTTTTTTACCTTTCATTTAAGTTTAAGTGTGGCTTATTGGGTGTTATTTTTTGCGGGCGCAACTTACATGAATGCCGGCTTTATGCGCGAACAAATTTGTAAATACGTGTGCCCCTACGCACGTTTTCAAGCAGTCATGTTCGATCATGACACGCTCACTGTGTTTTACAATAAGCTGCGCGGTGAAACACGTGGGCCGCGCAAAATCGGCGAAGATTATAAAGCCCAAGGTTTGGGTGACTGTATTGATTGCTCCTGGTGCGTGCAGGTTTGTCCGGTCAATATTGATATCCGCGATGGTTTGCAAGCGGAATGTATAGACTGTGGTTTGTGTGTGGATGCCTGTAACAGCGTGATGGAAAAAATGAATTATCCGCTGGGATTAATTAGTTTTACTACGGAAAACTCCGTCGGTAAAAGCAAAATAAATGTATTTCGCCCGCGCGTAGTGGCGTATGGATCTATGTTGCTAATCATGGTAGGGTTTTTTGTTTATTCCATCGCGAACCGAGTACCTTTAATTATTGAAGTGCTAAGAGATCGCGGTGTCAAAATGTATCGCGTAGTAGATGATAATATTCAAAATGTGTACACGATAAAAATTGAGAACATGGATCGCAAACAACACATTTATAATATTCGTGTTGATGGTGATTTTCCATTTGAAGTGCAGGGCTATAAAGCACCGCCTTTAGCGGATGGCGAAATTCTCACCGTGCCCGTACGTGTGGTGGTAAAACGTGAAGTTTTAACGGGTGAGAAAAATGACATTACCATAACTCTGGTGGCGCGCGATGATCTCGCCATTAAAGCTTCGCATCGCACGACATTTATCGGCCCGGCACATTAGCTGTTTTCTTCTACAGGCAACAAACCTATTTTTTCTACAGGTAACAAACCTATGAATCAAACTGCAGAACATTTATTGCCCTGGTATCGCCAGGTTTGGTTTTGGATGGTGTTTGGTCCGTTGATTTTTATTATTGTGCTTTGTGCTTTCACAGTAACAATGGCTTTTCATTATTCCGATGATGTAGTGACTGATAATTACTACAAAGAGGGACTTGCCATTAATCAAACCTTACAGCAAGACGAACGCGCATTGGCGTTAGGTTTAACGGCGAACATAAAATTTGATAGCACTACTCATGAAGTAATGGTCTCCATTAAAAGTGCTACGAATTTACCGCAACAATTATTATTGTTTCTGGATCATCCCGTTAAAAAAACCAAAGATCAGCATATAGTATTGCAGGAAATTGCAACGGGTGAATACCGTGCAGAATTAACCACACTGCCGGAGTTCTCCTGGTATTTAGCATTGGTGCCTGAGGCAGATGCCAGCAAACGCAAACAAGCTGAGTGGTTGCTGAGTGGCGATATAGATTTTTCAAAAACTGCGGAAGCTCTTTTACAGCCGCGCGTTAAATAATGTTTGTGAGTGTACTTCTCTGTGACTCCTTCTACTAATAAAGATTGCTCGATCTGTTATCACTGCGGCTTGCCTGTGCCTGCGAATATGGATTATAACGTGATGATTGCAGGCGCCAAGCAAGCAATGTGTTGTATCGGTTGCCAGGCTGTAGCAATTGCCATTGTCGATGGCGGTTTGGAAAATTTTTATCGTTTCCGCTCGGAAACAAATCAGCGCAGTGCGCCCTTGGCATCTAAAACAGATTGGGAAATTTATAATCTTCCTGAAGTACAAAGTGAATTTGTGACTGAGTACGATGCCGAGTCGCTTCAGGCCAATATATTGCTCGAAGGAATTTCTTGTGCTGCGTGCAGTTGGTTAATTGAAACCCATCTTAAAAAAAATCCCGCGCTAAAAATTGTTAACGTTAATATCAGTACACACCGTTGCACTATTGTATGGTCTCCTGCACAAGCGCAATTGAGTGAAGTGCTGCAAGCGTTGGAACAAATTGGTTACAAGGCGCGCCCCGCGACTGATGAGCAACAACAAGAATTTATTCAACAAGAAAATCGGCTTGCGCTATTTCGTTTAGGGGTTGCCGGTTTCGGCATGATGCAATCGTTGATGGTGGCGGTAGGGATTTATACCGGTGCAACTGATTCATGGTTAGATTTTTTGCGTTGGTTAAGTATGTTGGTGGCAACCCCGGTCGTGTTTTTTTCTGCTGCGCCATTTTTTAAAGCAGCATGGCGCAGTATTCAAAGCCGCCAATTAATTATGGATGTACCAGTCGCGTTGGCGATAGGTCTGGCATATCTCGCCAGCACTTGGGCATGTATTCATGGTGGTGGTGAGGTTTATTTTGAATCAGTTTCCATGTTTATCTTTTTCTTATTGTTGGGTCGTTATATTGAGCAGCGCGCACGTCATCGCAACAATTTAGCTTTTGGTAATCTCGCGCAATTAATGCCGCTTACTGCTTGCTGTATTATGCAGCAAAACGGTCAGGAAGCTACGCACAATATTCCTTTAAAGTTGCTTGCACTGGGCGATGTGGTGTTAGTAAAAGCTGGCGATACATTTCCCTGTGATGGTGTTGTAGTCGATGGTGAAAGTGAAGTGGTGGAGGCGCTTATTACGGGCGAAGCAGTTCCTCGCATAAAAAAAATAGGTGACAAAGTGATTGCCGGTACGCTTAATAGTCAAAGTGTATTACGTATTAAAGTCACCGCTGTTGGCGGTGCTACACAACTTTCCGGTATTGAACGTTTAACGACTCAAGCCGCTGAAGAAAAACCAAAGCAAGTACTAATGGCGGATAAAATTGCGCGATTTTTTGTCGCACGGTTATTAGTAGTCTGTATTGGTGTATTTATTTTTTGGTGGTTTAAAGATTCAACCCGCGCCTTGTGGATTACGCTCTCAGTCCTAGTCGTTACTTGCCCATGTGCGTTGGCACTGGCTATGCCTGCTGCGCTCTCTGCGGCAACCGCAAATTTACGCCACCGTGGATTTTTAGTAGCGCGTGGCCATGTTATTGAAATGCTACCGCAGATTACTCGCGTTATTTTTGATAAAACCGGAACCCTGACACAAGGAAATTTTTGTGTTAGCGATGTGCAACTGTGCACACAAAATAACGCTGAATTGACTTTTGATATTGATCAGGTGGATCGCAATCAGGTGGATCGCGACCAGGTGTTAGCCATTGCGGCGGCGCTTGAAGCGGACTCTAATCATCCCATCGCACGTGCCTTTAATGTTTATAAAACGGATGTGGTTGCCTACGATACCAAACAAACTATCGGAGCAGGTGTTGAAGGTTATATTGACAATAAAATTTATCGTTTAGGTTCACCTGATTTTGCGTGTGAAATTATTGCAACATCTTCTGCTATTCAGAGTTCTGCATTACTTGCGCCAGATGAAAAAAAACTCAGGTTATTGTTAAGCAATAACCAAGGTGCTGTGGCATGGTTTAGTGTGGAAGATGAGCTTCGCCCCAGCGCACGCCAGGCAGTTGCAGAGTTACAGGCAATGGGTATTGCGGTGGAATTATTAAGTGGTGATCAATCCGCTGCGGTAGCAACCATCGCGCTGCAATTGGGTATTGAAGAGTATAGTGCAGGTGCAACACCTGCGGATAAATTAACGCGGCTGAATTTGGCACAATTAGGCGGAGATGCAGTCCTAATGATTGGCGATGGCATTAACGACGTACCAGTATTGGCTGGTGCAGATGTCTCAGTAGTAATGGCTTCCGCATCGGATTTGGCACAAGCCCATGCCGATGCAGTATTGCTTAATGATCAGCTTACATTATTACCGCAAGCAATTCGTATCACTGAGCGTACGCGCAGCATCATCAAACAAAATTTATTTTTTTCATTATCTTATAATATTATTGCATTACCACTTGCCGCAACAGGGCATGTGGCGCCTTGGGCTGCAGCGATTGGTATGACAATGAGTTCATTAATCGTAGTGATGAATGCCTTGCGCCTCAATAAGTAATATTAAATTTTACTGTTAGATTTTTTTGTTTTCAGGGGTTTTTATCATTAGGTTTATCGTTAGGCTTTAATTCATTGGAGTGAATCAATTTGGAAAGTCTTTATTTTCTGGTTCCTGTTGCATTAATTTTTATTGCTATTGCGGTAAAAATTTTGTGGTGGGCTATTCATAATGGCCAATACGATAATCTTGATACTGAAGCGCATCGCATTTTATTTGATGATGAAAAAATAAACTCTCCAAAATCAATATCTGCTTCTCACTCAATTGTTAAACCTATAACTACCACAACAGCTACCACAACAGCTATCGCGCCAGAGCAAAACAAGCATGACTGATTGGGTTATTTTTCTACCTATGTTTAGCATGGGTTTAGTCAGTAGTACGCATTGTATTGGGATGTGTGGCGGCATTATGGGGGCGCTTACCATGGCAATTCCTGCGGATGCCACACCTAAACGTTGGGGTATTTTACTTACTTACAATCTTGGGCGCGTGGCCAGTTATAGCTTGATAGGATTCCTGGTTGGGCTATTTATTCAACGACTTGGTGTTAGACAACAGCTTGGTGCGCCAGATAACGGTAGTGTGTTGCGGGTTGTGGCAGGATTGCTACTCATAGCAATGGGTTTGTATTTAGCCGATTGGTGGCGTGGCTTAAGGCATTTGGAAACGATAGGGCGCTATCTTTGGGTTTATTTGCAGCCAATGGGAAAAAATTTATTGCCGGTGAATAGTTTACCAAAAGCGTTGTTGCTGGGGACTATTTGGGGATGGTTGCCATGCGGTTTGGTTTATTCAGCATTGGCCTTGGCAGTAACTCAACCTGTGCCATGGTTGGCTGCAGGCTCCATGCTCGCCTTCGGGCTTGGCACTTTGCCAGCGGTGTTGGCTGCAGGCGTAGCCGCGCAGCAACTCACGCGTGAATTACAGCGGCGACAAGTGCGCATTGCTCTTGCATTACTAATTATTTTTTATGGTTCATGGACGATTTATGGCGGCCTGGGTTTTAACAGCATGGGCACTCACCACCATCACCTCTAGCAGTTTAATTTGCTCCAGGAATTTTTGTGAAGATAAAGTCTTCTCAGGTTAAGGATCGCTTAGCACCAAAAAATGTCGGGCATGTTAATCTGCCTGCCCTGTTGCAACGTACTTGTATTTTTCTAATGGAGTTTTAACTACTTTCCTATGTTGCAACTAATGTTTATGAAGCCCACACAGCTGTTTTTGAAAAATATGACTCATGCATCTCTATCGCCATTAATAAGTATATTGATGATCGTATGCATAACTGCAGTTACTCAAGAATCTGCTGCTGTAACGAATCAGGAGCTTGCTTCAGCAAGGCAGGAGCTTGTTGCTGCACCCGCACCCGATCAAGAAACTGCTGTTGCCCCCACTCCAGAACTGGTGAAGGCACTTGCTGAAGAGCCTGCTCTGGTACCTGAATGTACCAAGTTCTCCCGTTTGCGTCTGGATGTTGCTTTGGCAAAATCATCGCGTGTTGATAATGATTTATTCGATGGCCTTGAAAACAAAAAAATTCGTAATATTGAATTTAAAGCTATAGATGTTTTTGATAAAGAAAACCAACGCGAAAATAATAAGCTTTATTTGTTTTTAGATAGCCTGCACTTTACTACTCATACTAATGTGGTTCAGCCCCAGCTGCTTTTTAAAGCGGGCGATAAAGTAAATTTGCAAGAAATACATGAATCAGAGCGAATTTTACGTACGCGAAAATATTTTACCAATGCTTACGTATTACCAGAATCTGTGTGCGGTGATCAGGTTGATCTGCTTGTGGTTACACAGGATGCGTGGGTTTTGGAGCCACAGTTTTCCTTTAGTTCAAAATCAGGCAATACCCAATCAGGGTTTGGTTTCAGTGATGGCAATATTCTCGGTACGGGCAATGCGCTCACCATTAATTATTCACAAAATGAACAGCGTAATGGTGTTAGCTATGAATTTATTAACCCTTACTTTCTCAATAAACAAATTTCCGTTCGCGCGCAGTATGAGAAGACCAGTGATGGTCGCAATAGCATCGTTGATGTGTCACGCCCATTTTACGCTTTGGATACCCCTTGGGCTACAGGTATTAAATTAGAGGATACATCACTGGTTGATACCATTCGTGCACAGGATCAAGTTGTGAATGCATTTCGTCATCAAACCATTATTGACGAAATATTTTTAGGCAAGGCCACCGATATCAACACTAATTTTACACAGCGTTGGTTGGTAGGTTTTACTAACGAAGAACAAAAATTTTATACTACAACTGGCACTCTACAAGGTATACCCACTGATGATAAGGCGGCTTATCCCTGGGTAGAGTATCAATTCCTTGAAAATAAATTTGGCATTTTTAAAAATATTAATCAAATTCAGCGCACAGAAGATATTGCACTGGGGCAGAATTTATCGTTTCGTTTAGGTGTGGGTGGAAAGCGTTTTGACAACCCTGACGATGTGGTTCGCTACAAGGTGGATTACTCAAATGTTATGGATGTTAGTGACTTACAGATTTTTGAATACGAAGTGAAGGTTGATGGGCGCGAGCATTTACAAATCAGCGATCTTGATCCGGTAAAATTGACGACGCACATTTCCTATAATTATTTTCAGAATGACAAAAATCGTTGGTATGCACGGCTTGATTATGATGTGGGCCATAACCTCGCCCAATACGAAGAGCTTACTGTGGGTGGCATTACGGGTTTGCGCGGTTATCCAGTAGATTTTTCGCGCGGCAATAAACGCTATACGTTTACTCTTGAACGTCGTTATTTTTCTGATATTCATATTTTTAACTTGCTGCGTGTCGGTGGCGTGGTATTTTTTGATATGGGTAAAGCCTGGGGGTTAGAGGATCAACCTTATCCTGCACCTTCAAAATTGTTAAGTGATTTTGGTATAGGGTTGCGGCTTAGTTCCACGAAAGTACGTGTTGGTAATGTTGTGCATATTGACGTTGCCATGCCTACTTCTGCAACAACTGGCATTAGCCAGTATCAATTAACTATTGGCGCCGAAACAAAATTTTAAGTGCAACATTTTAAGTGCAACTTGGGGTTAAATTTCCCGTGGCTTGCGGCGAGGTTTTTAATTTCCTTATATTTGATTGTCTACGTATAATTGTCTGTATCTAATCGCTAGCTCAGATTTTTATTATGAATACCAAAATTCTTTCTGATTTACACTTCGATAACCGCTTTGTCCGCGACTTACCTGCTGATCCTATTGTGGATAATTATCATCGCCAGGTCGCCGGTGCTTGTTACTCGTGGGTGAATCCAACCCCCGTGCGCGCTCCACAATTAATCTGTACCGCTGCAACAGTGGCAGATTTAATTGAGTTATCGCACAGTGAATTAAACAGTGACGTTTTCGTGCAACTATTTTCCGGTAATCAATTGTTACCGGGGATGCAACCTCATGCTTGTTGCTACGGTGGCCATCAATTTGGCAATTGGGCAGGGCAGTTAGGTGATGGTCGGGCGATTAATCTCGGCGAGGTTAAAAATTCACAGGGCGAACATTGGACACTGCAATTAAAAGGCGCAGGCCCAACACCTTATTCGCGTACGGCAGATGGTCTTGCAGTATTGCGTTCATCTGTGCGTGAATTTTTATGCAGCGAAGCCATGCATCATTTAGGCGTTCCCACAACGCGAGCGCTCAGCCTCATGGTAACGGGAGAGCAAGTACGGCGCGACATGTTTTACGATGGCAATGCGGAGCTGGAGTCAGGTGCGGTGGTTTGTCGTGTTGCACAAAGTTTTACTCGCTTTGGTAATTTTGAGATTTTAGCCGCGCGCAACGATGTGGAATTATTAAAACGCTTGGTCGATTTCACGATAGGCGCTGACTTTCCTCATCTTGCTGCAGAACATCATGGCGAGTTTACTGATAAAATTTATTTGCAATGGTTTACGGAAATTTGTAAGCGTACCGCGCAAATGATTGCGCACTGGATGCGGGTTGGTTTTGTACACGGTGTAATGAATACCGACAATATGTCTATCCTCGGGTTAACGATTGATTACGGCCCTTACGGCTGGCTTGAAGGCTATGACCCGGATTGGACACCTAATACTACGGACGCGCAAGGTCGTCGTTATCGATTTATTAATCAGCCACAAATTGCTTTATGGAATTTAACACAACTGGCCAATGCTATTTATCCACTCATTAATGCTGTTGAACCTTTGCAGGAAGCATTAACCGTTTATCGCACGGAATACGCTGTGCTATGGCAAAGCGATATGGCAAATAAATTAGGCCTGCATGTTTTTACCGAAAGTGATGTCGATTTGGTGGATGAGTTACACCATGTATTGCAAGTAACTGAAACTGACATGACTATATTTTATCGCTTACTGGCTAATGTTAATGTGCAATTACCGAATGGGATTGCTACGCAAAGCGATGAAGAAGTAATTTCGGTAATTTCAGCGGCGTATTACCACTTGCCATCGGCAGATGCTATTAGCAAAATGGCAGCCTGGTTGCGTAGGTATCGCGAGCGTCTAATGCAAGATTTTATTATTTATGGCGAAATCGATGCGCAACGCAAAATACGTATGAATCAAACTAATCCAAAATACGTATTGCGCAACTACATGGCTCAACAAGCTATCGATAAAGCTACAGTAGGTGATTATTCAGAAGTAAAAAATCTCTTGGCGCTATTGCGTTATCCGTATGTCGAACAACCAGAGCATGAACATTATTTCGCGCGCCGTCCAGAGTGGGCAAGAAACAAGGCAGGTTGCTCTATGTTGTCATGTAGCTCCTAAAATCACGGTTGTCATTCTCATGTTGTAGAATGACTTTGTCGTTTAATAATATTGGTTTGTTGTCTTAATTAAAAAAACAGGTTTAGTTATGTCCGGAATGATTTTTGGAGCGGTAATAGGGTATTTACTTTTGCATAGTTTGCTGGGTGTTGTCGGTGGTGCATTGCTTGGCTATTTTTTTATTGAACAGCGGATAACGCGTCCTAATATCCCGCGAGAAGAGTTAGAGCGGATTCAAGCTATATTTTTTAATACCGTGTTTATGATGCTTGGTTATGTTGCAAAAGCCGATGGCCATATTTCTGAAAATGAAATAAAGCTCACTGAAACCTACATGGAGAAAATGGGTTTAACCGCTGAGCATAAACGCGAAGCGATTCGATTATTTAAACTAGGTACAGAATCAGATTTTAATTCGCAAGCACAGCTCAAGGTATTTATGGGCGTTGCGCACCACAGCCCCAATTTACGCCAAATGCTATTAGTATACTTGGTTAATGTAGCCATGGCTGATGGCTCGTTGGGTAGCGATGAGGTGCGGATTTTGCGTGAAGTTGCATCAACCTTGGGCTTCTCGCGCATTGCTTTTGAGCAATTATTGCAAATGATTGGTGCGCAAAATTCGTTTGCAGGAAATCAACAAGCGGGTGCAAATGATGTGGCTGTTGCATATCAGGCGCTCGGCGTAACCAAGGATAATAGCGATGCTGAGATTAAAAAAGCTTACCGAAAACTCATGAGCCAATATCATCCTGATAAATTAATCGGCCAAGGTTTGCCAGACGATATGATCAAAGCTGCCACCGAACGCTCGCAAGAAATTCAGGCAGCTTATGATGTGATTACTAAATCCAGAATTTAATTTTGTTGCCATATAAAAACCGCGGGTGATATTTTTCTATCATTTTTCGTATTGATATTTTTTTCACGCACTAGTACTTTCCTATCATATCCTGAAAAAATGTTACCTGAATTCACGTTTTAAATTGAAGATATTCAATTTATTATAGAAATATTTGCCGATCATTGACAACGTTGTCTTTTGGGGTGTATTTTTCATTTAGCTGATCATTATGTTTATAGCTGATGACGGTTAGTGTTTTTTTAACGCAGCATGCTTCGTTAATGTGCGACGTTTAAAATAGCGCGCCAGAATAATAATTTAATAAAAATGAAAATATTTTTATGGGGTTTTATTTTTTATTTCTGCTTTGTTTTTGATCACAAATACGAGATTTTTTAAATGCAGGAGCATTTAATTACGTATCTTAGTGCAAGGAGTTTGTGAACTTATCCATAATCCATATGTGTTGCTAGGTTTTATTGATTGTGATTTTAAATTACTTTCGAACGTAGCATTCATACAAATTTTGTGTCAAAAAATAATTGAGGAAAGATATGCAAAAATTCTCTTTCGATGCTATGCGTAAAAATGCACTGTCCAAAGCTGCTGCGGTAGTTTTATCACTCACAACCTTAGTTGGTGTTAGCGTAACTCAGGCTGCTACAACCCATGATCACAATAAAACTGTGGTTGGTTACATCACCGAGTGGGAGCCATGGAAAGCCAACACTGCCGGTTATCCAGTACAAGGTGCTGCAACTCATCTCAATGTTGATATGAGCCAGTATACAATTCTGAACTACTCATTCTTTGGTGTCGCGCAAGACGGGTCGCTTCACTCTGGTGATTTCCGCAATAAACAAATTTATCAGGTAGGGCAGGTTCAAGCACCTGCTGCTCTTTTCTATACTGATACTTACTCAAGTTGGGATTTGTTTTTATTGTGGGGTGAATTGGATCCGCAACAATATGTATCGCCAGGTTCACAAAACGAACTTGATTTAAAAGCTCAGGGCTTCTCCTGGACAGATACAACTTGGACGCATACTGCTTCTGGCCTGACCGGTGCATATCCGATCCCCAAACATAAAGTTGGCGGTAAGCCAGGGTTGATCGAACAAGCTCATGCCAGTGGCGTTAAGGTAATGGCTTCTGTGGGCGGGTGGAGTATGTGCAAACACTATCCGGAAATGGCTGCTGATCCGGTAAAGCGTGCCAAATTTATGCAAGGTGTAAAAACTCTGATGGGTTTAGGTTTTGATGGTATCGACATTGACTGGGAATACCCAGGTGCCGCCGGTATGAACATCGAACATTATTCTGATGCAGATTACGGTAATTTTCTGATCCTTATGCAACAAATACGTACCACTATCGGCGCGGGTAAGTTGATTACCGCTGCTTTCTCTGCGGACACTCGTCACCTGGAAGGCTTCAACTGGCCAGAACTTGATAAAGTTATGGATCATTACAACATGATGACTTATGACTTCAACGGTGGCTGGTCAAATATAGCGGGTCACAACTCTCCTTTGTATCCATACCCTAATGCTGAGTATGCGCCTTTTAACTGGGACTCGCTTGCACAATGGATGCTTCAAAAAGGCATCAATCGTGACAAAATCAATATGGGCTTTGCTTTCTATGGTCGCGGTGTTGTTACCCAGTCACCTGCTGGCGTGAATCAAACAACTATCAAAACCAATATCACTGTAGCTCCTGATGGCCCTGTTTCTACCGCTGCTGATTTTACTAACTGGCCACTTGATGTTTATGACGGTACACCTAACTATTTCTTCATCAAGCAACAAACTGGTTGGACTGATCATTGGGATGACGTAGCGAAAGTACCTTACATGACGAAAGAGTCTGGTGGTAGAAGCTATTTCTTATCTTACGATAATGAGCAATCAATTGGTTTGAAAGCGCAATACGTCAATGACAATCATCTAGGTGGTGCAATTGTATGGCACGTACACGGTGATTTCGACTGCGTAAATGGTTACACCATGGCTGGCAAAATGGCCGTGTGTAATGCAATTAATCCAGTGCTAGCGAAAAAGATCAACTCGGTGTTTGCCACTGGCGGTGTAGCCTCTAGCAGCAAGTCTTCTGTTGGCAGCTTGTCTTCCAGTAAGTTATCCAGCAGTGCGATATCAATTATCACGTCTTCAAGTAAATCCTCTAGTAGTGTTGTAAGCAGCGTAGCTTCTAGTAAGCCTTCTAGCTCTTCAAGCGTAGTAACTTCGAGCAGCAGCGTGGTTTCTTCGGCGGGTTCATGTGCTGGCATTGCAGCTTGGGACAGCGCCACCACTTACCCAATTTCGGGCATGCAAGTTTCTTACAATGGCATCAAGTACGAAAATAAGTGGTGGACACGAAACGAAGACCCAAGTGTGAACTCTAGCGGTGTTTGGATTAATAAAGGCGCTTGCGTGGTAGCTAGTTCATCAACCAGTGTTATTAGCAGTGTCGCTTCGAGCAAAGCTTCAAGTAGCGTAGCCAGCAGTATTGCCTCTAGTAAATCCTCCAGCAGTTCATCTGTTGGTAACCTTTGTACTTCACCTGCTTATGTAGATAGAGCAACCTACGTAGACGGTGCTAAAGTGCAAAATGGCGGTAGTGAATATCAATGTAAAGTAGGTGGTTGGTGTTCAGTTGGTGGTCCATATGCCCCAGGTTCTGGTTGGGCATGGGACAATGCCTGGACTTTAGTCCGCGTGTGCCAATAACTTCGCGAATAAAGTTGTTGTAGGTTTTTAGCTGCAGCAACTGCAACAAATAAAAATGCCCGTATTAAAAAATACGGGTATTTTTTTGCCTAAACAAAAGTGAAGTGGTTAGGTAAATAGTTTACGGGTACTGAACGAATCGGTAACACAACGACAAAATCAAAAGCGTAATTTGAGACGACTGTTACTGCAATTCACATCTCCCTCGTCGCTAAAATCTTTGTCTGGTTATTATGCAATCAACTTCACAAAACGAGAATTTAGGATATTGACAACGTTGTCTATGTGAGAGTATGTTTTGTGCAGACAGGTAAAAAAGTTCTGCGTTCGAAAGTAGATATTGAATAATTCCGAGCAGTTTGTGTTGCGTATTGTTTTAAATAGATGCACCAAAACAATCATGTATATTCTTTTTTGCTGCTACTTCACCCGTAATATCGTTAATTATTTTTTGTTTGATTATATCTGTTCCAAAATAATGGTTAGGGAATTGATCCAAAGCAGGAGCATGTTTGATTGTTTCGATACGGTGAGCTATTTCGTTGGTAAGTCTTTATTTGTTAGCTGTAGTAATACTTCACAAAAGTGTTTGCTAAAAAAATAAGTAATAAAATTTAATAATACAAAAACAAAACTCCGAGGAAAATAAGATGAGAAAATTAAAAG
>JANYIO010000141.1 GCA_025362015.1 Gammaproteobacteria bacterium
TGCTTCAGAAAACTTCAGTTTCGACCTCAATTCAGTGCCAACAAGAACAACGCGCACAGCGTACAAAACGAAGTGCCGATAACGTACTTCTCGATTTACAAGCTGTTAAAGATACCGCTATGAAGCTTGTAACCGACAAAGACGGTAATCGAAGAATGACCAACCCTAACGCGGCATTGAAGGCGCTAGAGCTGGAAGGTAAACACCTAAGTATGTGGAACGAAAAGCTAAGCATTGACCACCTCACAGAGGAAGTACCTACCTCAATAATACGAACTATTATTGACCCTGAAGTAGAAAAGGCGAGGGAGGAGTCAATGCGTGAAATTGTTAAAGAGCTATTAAGCGCGTATTGATGAGAATATCGTATTGAAAAGATCCCATTGAAGAGACCAAGTAGCTTGTTTTTAAATCCCAAACAGGAGCGCGGTTAGGTGGCCACAAATAGTATTTTAAGTTCAAATAAGCAGGCTTTTTGTTGAGCTAAAACAGTGCAAGGCTCTACCACCCTGATCGAAATAGCCATTTTACTTTCAGATTCCCACCGTTTTTCCCACCGCAATAAATAAAATGAGTGGAAATCACTGTAACAACTGGAAACCACTACTATAGTGTTTTTCTTTGGGGTCGTTTTTTTAAAGCTATTCTTAGCTTAATCGCGAGTAACCTTGCGTAACCGAAGTATTGAGGGCGAGGGCTGATGCGCACATATCTGACTTTTTTATTCTGTTCATTGGTTACGCTATTTTTAGCTCAAGCTGCCTACGCCGAGATTTACAAATCGGTAGATAAGCAAGGGCGTGTTACTTATACCGATAAGTTGCCCGCTGATGTGAAGGCTACGGTTGTTGACCTGCCAAGTATTAATGCTCTTCCTCCTATGCAATACATTCCTGTTAATAGTCCTGAGCCTAATCTAGGTGCGGTAGATGTTGACTACCAGGTTAGTATTGTCAGCCCGGTTTCAGGGGATACCCTGCCAGCTGGTGAGCCTAACCTCAACGTCTCAATCAATCTTGATCAGGATTTACGGCCAGGGCACGTTTTGGCTTATCTTCTGGATGGATATATCGTTGAAAAAACCACCGCACTGGCTGTTACCCTTGTAGAGCTACCCAGGGGGCAGCACAAACTGCATGTAGAGGTAATGAGTAAATACGGTAAAAGCTTAGGCCAGTCCAATGCGATCACAGTGATAGTTGATCGCCCCATCATGCACAAGAATCCCGTTAAAGTGTCAGGCAATCAGTAGTTAGCACCAATATTGTGCAATAATCTGCGCTATGTTTAAGCGTGAGCTGTGAGAACGCCCCAATTTCAAACTCATAAATAATTGGTTTGCTTTTTGCATTCTTTGATTTGCACCTTGCTAAAGCATTTTTGGCGAGAAAAGTTTTTTGTTGAGTGGTAGCACCTTTAATTTGGGGCGTTGGGGAGTTTGCAGTAATTGTGAGTCAGCGCGATTTTTATAAGCCTTTATTAGATAACCTCAGTACTGCCATTGTTTTGGTGGATAGCAATTTGTTGCTAATTCATATGAACCCGGCGGCTGAAGCCTTATTGGCTATGAGTTGTGAAACGAATCGCGGTGAACCCATTACCTACTTTTTCTTCGAAACAGAAGAGACTGAAAAACAACTTAAGCAAGCCGCCAGTAAAGCCAATCACTATACCAAGCGTCACGCAGAGTGGCGCTTACTCCATGGCGATTTGATTACCGTCGACTACACCGTGACTCCCTTCGGCGACCAGGATGATTTAATTATTGAGGTACAACCGATTGATCGTCTGTTGCGCATTAGTCGCGACGAAATGCTTACCTCATCGCATGAAACCACACGTAATCTTATTCGCGGTATGGCGCACGAAATTAAAAACCCACTCGGCGGTATTCGCGGTGCAGCGCAATTATTGGCGCGGGAACTGCCTAATGCCGGCCTCACCGAATACACCAACATCATCATCGATGAAGCGGATCGTTTACGTAATTTGGTTGACCGTATGCTTGGCCCCAATCAATTGCCCAAGTGGTCAGAGCTGAACATTCATGAGGTGCTTGAGCGTGTCGCGACTATCATCAAGGCCGAAAGTAATGATGCCTTAAAGTTAGTGCGCGATTACGACCCAAGTATTCCTAATCTGCTAGGCGATAAAGAGCTGTTGATTCAGTCATGCCTCAATATTGTGCGCAACGCTATGCAAGCATTATTGGAGGCGGGGATGACGAACGGCGTAATTCAACTGCGCACACGCATTCATCGCCAATACACTATTGGCCGCAGGCATCATCCCTTGGTGTGCCGTGTAGACATTATCGACAACGGTCCTGGCATCCCTAGCGATATCGTAGAAAACATTTTTTATCCCATGATTACCGGGCGTGCAGAAGGTACGGGTCTCGGCTTAACCATTTCACAACATCTTATTCACCAACATAACGGCCTCATTGAGTGCCACAGTGAGCAGGGTAAAACCTGTTTTTCACTCTACTTACCAATGGAATCGCAGCATGCAGAAGCCTAATAAAGTTTGGATTATTGATGACGATCGCTCAATTCGCTGGGTGTTGGAAAAAGCCCTGCAACAAGCGAATATTGAAACGCGGGTATTTGAATCTGGTGATACGGCAATAAGCCAACTTAATCGCGATACCCCCGACGCTATTATTAGTGATATTCGGATGCCAGGAACTGACGGCTTGGCGCTGTTAAGCAATTTACACAGCACTCATCCACATATTCCCATCATCATTATGACCGCTCATTCTGATTTGGAGAGCGCTGTGGCCGCCTATCAAGGTGGGGCTTTTGAATACTTACCAAAACCGTTTGATGTGGATGATGCGGTTGCTGTCACCCAGCGTGCGCTGGCTCATGCCCAGGAGCAAAAAGGTGATCATCCGATCGTTGCTGAAGTAGATACCAATACCGAAATTATCGGTGAGGCGCCTGCTATGCAAGAAGTCTTTCGCGCTATTGGTCGTTTATCGCAATCCAACATCACAGTATTAATTAACGGGCAGTCGGGCACTGGTAAAGAGTTAGTGGCACGTGCGTTACATCGTCATAGTCCGCGACGCAATGAATCGTTTATCGCGCTGAATATGGCCGCGATTCCCAAAGATTTAATGGAATCCGAATTATTCGGTCACGAAAAAGGTGCTTTTACTGGAGCAGCTGCACAACGTCAGGGACGTTTTGAGCAAGCCAACGGTGGCTCTTTGTTTTTGGATGAAATTGGTGATATGCCAGCGGAAACTCAAACTCGATTATTGCGTGTATTAGCTGACGGAGAGTTCTATCGCGTAGGCGGTCACACTCCGGTAAAAGTAGATGTGCGTATCATCGCCGCTACGCATCAAAATTTGGAAACCCTGGTTGCTGAAAATCGTTTTCGTGAAGATTTGTTCCATCGCCTTAACGTGATTCGTATCCACATACCTAAGCTCGCTAATCGCCGTGAAGACATCCCTAAGTTATCGCGCTTCTTCCTGCATAAAGCTGCGACTGAATTGAATGTAGATACCAAGGTGCTGCTGACAGAAACTGAAGACTACTTTTGTTCGCTGCAATGGCCAGGCAATGTGCGTCAGTTGGAAAACACTTGTCGCTGGATCACCGTAATGGCGTCTGGCCGCGAAGTACATATTGAAGATTTGCCGCCAGAATTACTTGAGCATAAAGAAGGTAGCGCGCCAGCTGATGATTGGGAGCGAGCATTGCGTCATTGGGCCGACCAGGCCCTCGCCAAAGGTCAGCATCAATTATTGAGCGAAGCGGTACCAACCTTTGAGCGGGCGCTGATTGAAACTGCGCTTAAATACACCGCTGGCCGCAAACGCGATGCCGCCAATTTACTCGGCTGGGGCCGCAATACACTGACTCGTAAGTTAAAAGACTTGGGAATGGCAGGGGCTAACGACGAAGATTAAAGACGGAAGTAAGCGATAGACTATTTCATTCTGCTGAAATAGATCAATAAAATATCAAAAAATATAACGAAAAATTGCAAGCGGATTTTATATCCGTTCGTGATTTTATTATTTTTCATTATAAAGTCACCCAGAGAACTGATGCTGAGTTTTGGCGTCATTGTAGGATGATACCTGCTCCAGAAAGTTTAAATGCTAAAATAAAACTATTTGAAAATTCCGGCAGAATATCTCAAGAGAATAATGAATTCTTCAGTGAGGGCAGTTGGTTTTCTGTAATGCAAGGTCAAGGTCTGGTTGCAAAAGACTACAATCCTGTTGTTGATATATTAGATGATGCAGATTTAGATTATTACACCGATGAGATTAAAGATGTGATAAAAAATTCTGCTAATGCGATGCCTACACACGCAGAGTTCATTGAAAAATTTTGTTCCATAAAAAAATAATTCTTACAAAGTAAAAAATATTACTACAGTAATCCTTGCTGATAAAAACCTCGTTTGAACAGGTACTCCTTGAAGCTACCTTTTTCATTTAATGCGCAACTAGAAAAGTACATCTATACTCAAAAGCACACAGAAAGTGTCGGCGGTAGCTATTGCCAAAAGAAATAATAGCTGAGTCATTGAACGGTCAAAGTGAGTATTAACCAGGTTCAGCTTGGCAAGTACAGGATAATGGATGTCGCTAGCGCTTGATCATTACCAATAATGCATTGCTATCAGCAAAAAAGTGCCAATTTCATGAATGGCAGGCTGGAGGAACAAGATGGTACAAAAATCCTTATTAACCAAGCTTATGGCGGCGCTGACTATCACTATGTTGGTGATTGCCGCGATAGAGGCAGCAGTAAATTACAATCTTGCCTCCGACAAACTGCAGGCAGGGTTTGAGAGTGACACCGCTGCAATGATTGAGCTCACTAACTCTTCTATTGTTGAAGCTGTGTTCGCTTATGATTTTCAGCAAGTGGAGGCCATTGCCAAATCACTGGTTAACACAGATCTGATTACCGAGATTAGCATCATCGATCATCGCGGTCAGGTGTTGGCCAAAGCGCAAGATGATGACCGAAGCGAAGGCCAAGTGACGCGTAAGGCAATAGATATCTTTCATGAAGGTCAAAAAATTGGTAGCTATGAGATTACATTTTCCACTCATACCATGCAATCTGCATTACATCATCAAGTAATCACCAATTTTGTGGTGGTTGTTTTGTTATTGGCGGCAAGCATTGTTGTGGTGTACATATTAAGTAAAAGTTTAATCCTTGCGCCGGTGGCTGAAGTAACGCGTTCGCTTGCCAGTATCGCGGGTGGTGGTGGCGATTTAACTCGTCGTTTGTCTACGCACAGCCAGGACGAGGTGGCTGCACTTGCGCATAACTTCAATCTTGTGCTGGAACATATTGCTGGCATTATTGGCAATGTAGTGAATGTAAATGAAAAGGTTCGTCGTCATGTAACTACCATGTCGCAATCAACAGAAAGCACGGTTAATTCTACCGGGCAGCAATTGCGTGAAATCGAATTGGTGGCGGCAGCGGTGGAGGAATTGTCCGCGTCAGCGAATGAAATTGCGCGTCATGCAGGCGAGACTGCTGAGCGTACACGAGCGGCAAGTCTGCTCGCCGAGCAAGGCCATGAGATTGTGAATGATTCGCTGGATAACGTGAATCGTCTTACTAGCCAAATTGAATCTACTGCACAAAAAATTCAAGTTCTTAAAAACAACTCAGTTAATATCGGATCGGTGGTAGAAGTCATTCGTGCCATCGCGGAGCAAACAAATTTGCTTGCGCTCAATGCGGCGATTGAGGCAGCACGGGCGGGAGAGCAGGGGCGCGGATTTGCTGTGGTGGCTGATGAGGTGCGGTCGCTTGCACAAAAAACACGAGCGTCTACGGAAGAAATTGAATCTATAGTTGCACAATTGCAGCGCGCTGCAGATGAGGCGCATCAGTCTATGAATACCAGCACCACTTCTGCGCGTGAAACTATTGTTACGGCTTCCAGGGTGGGTGGTGCACTCGATAAAATTCGGGCAAACATTGGCGTAATTAATGATATGAACCATCAGATTGCGACTGCATCGCATGAACAAAATACGGTCGTAAACGAAGTTAGCAAAAATGTTACGGCCATTAACGCGCTGTCGGAAAAAGTTTCAGAAAATGCACAAATAGTTAATCAAAGCAGTAATTTGCTCGCACAAGAAAGTTCAGCGCTACATAAAGAGTTAAGTAGTTTTAAGCTTTAATATAAAGTGGCTGTTTGTGTGATGGCCGCAGAAAATGTTTTAAAGGAACATTTTTTTAAAGTAACAATTTTTTTAAAGCAACAACCGCTTAAAGTAACAATAAATTTAAAAATGGTGAGAACATGAGCGACCTTCCGCAAGGCACATTAACGTTGCAAACACTTTCTATGCCTGCTGATACTAATCCTTATGGTGATATTTTTGGTGGGTGGTTGCTGTCACAAATGGATATTGCTGGTGCTGTTTTGGCGCAAGAAACAGCTAGGGGTCGAGTGACAACGGTTGCGATTAGCAGCATGGCTTTTTTGCATGCTGTACCCGTTGGCGCGGTAGTAAGTTGTTATGCCCGGTTGCTAGGCATTGGTAATACTTCTATTCGCACGGAAATTGAAGTCTGGATAAAAGATTATCGTCTGGATAGCATTATTAAAGTCACCAAAGGTGAATTTGTGTATGTTGCTATTGATGATTTTGGTAAGAAACGTAGTGTTAAGCAAGGGTAGGTGAGTGTTAAGCAAGAGTAGGTGAAGATTAAGCAAAAATAGCTACGTCTTACTTAATAGCTACGTCTTTTTTATATAAATTTAAGAACCATTAATTAGATAAGTTCGCACCAAAAAATAGATGTTTCAACGCCAAAAAATCATGACTAAATATAACTTGCGCCAGAACCTTTCTATTTTTCAATAACTTAGTTTAAGTATGTTGGCATTTTAATGAATGTCTCAGTAAAAACTAACAAGTCTCCGCAAAATATTCCCTGCTGCTTTTTTAAAATATTACTGCTATCTTCACGCAGCTGAAAGATCAATCTTCTCCTGGAATAAATTGTCATGCTTAAGGATTCTCCATCAGGTTATGGCCTCATTACAATTTTTGTGCATTGGCTTTGTGCCAGTTTAATTATTTTTTTATTTGGTCTTGGCGTGTATATGCGGAGTCTAGATTATTATTCACCCTGGTATCACCGTGGGCCGGCATTGCACATTAGCCTTGGGTTATTGGTTTTGTTGTTGATGAGTTTGCGTGTGCTTTGGCGAATGCGTAATCAATATCCTTTGCCACTCCCCAGTATTAGCCAGAATAATCTGCGTGCTGCAACTCTTGTAAAAGTCGCCTTGTATGTTTTTACCTTTATTATTTGTATTAGTGGTTATTTTGTTACCACTGCAGAGGGGCAATCTGCCAGTTTTTTTGATATGTTTAGTTTTCCTGCAACGATAAAGTTAAGTTCAGTTAATGTGGATCGTGCAGGTTTAATTCATAAGTTTATGGCATGGGGTATCGTTGGTATTGCAGCATTGCATGGAGGTGCAGCGCTATTTCATCATTTTGTAAAACGCGATCGCACTTTAGTTAGGATGTTGAGCCCGGTTAAAAAAACCGATTAATTTTTATCTTGTGAGGGGAAAATGTATGTCAATTAATTTTACTAAAAAACATTTAGCGGCGCTTGTTATTAGTGGTGCAAGTATTTTTAGCTTGCCGGCAATGGCGGATAATTACACCATTGATGCTAAAGGTATGCACGCATCTATTAATTTTGCGATTAAGCATTTGGGTTATAGTGTGCTGACGGGTCGTTTCGATACTTTTGGTGGAAGTTTTAGTTATGACCCGGCAAAGCTTGAAGCGAGTGCCATTAATGTCACTATCGATACTAATAGTGTTGATTCAAACCATGCCGAACGGGATAAACATTTACGCAGCAAAGATTTTTTGAATGTTGAAAAATTTCCACAATCTACCTTTGTCAGTAAAAAAATTGTGGTAGGCAGCAACAAAGAGACATTTGATATTGTTGGTGATTTCACGCTGAACGGCGTCACCAAAAGTATTACCATTGCCGCGAAAAAAGTGGGCGAAGGTAAAGATCCCTGGGGCGGCTATCGTGCCGGTTTTGAAGGCACCACTGAGTTAACACTAAAAGACTTCAATATTGTGTTTGCGCTTGGGCCAGCATCCGAAACTGTAAAGTTGTCACTGAATGTTGAAGGTGTAAAGAATGTTGAAAGTGTAAAAAAATAGTTTTTTTACAATAAAAAATACGTCTGGTTTCTTGTAATAGGCCTTGTTATGTATTTCGAAAAGCCTTGTTATATGTCTCGAAGAGATAGTAACAAGGCTTTTTTATTGAGCAAATTAATTCCATTGTCGCTGTCTTACAATAGTAGCCAACAACAGGTAGCTTTAGATAAGGTAACTTGTAACCTTTTCCACTTGTGGTCATAATCGCTATGAACATAATGTCGTGAAGGAAGTTGTATGAAAACTCTGAAAGGTCCAGCCATTTTTTTGGCGCAATTTTTAAGCGATACTGCCCCCTTTAATTCTCTCGATAGTATTGCCAAATGGGTGGCGAGTTTAGGGTTTAAAGGTGTGCAGATTCCTACATGGGATAAACGCATCTTCGATTTGGAAGCTGCTGCGAGTAGCATAAAATACTGTACCGAGTTTCAGGCAACGCTTGCTAAACACGGCTTGGTGGTAAGTGAGTTATCAACTCATTTACAGGGCCAGCTTGTGGCCGTACATCCTGCGTACGACGAAATGTTTGATGGTTTCGCGCCGGAAGCTTTGCGCGGAAACCCCACGGCACGTCAAGCATGGGCGGTTGAACAGCTCATGCTTGCAGCACAAGCCAGTAAAAATTTAGGATTGAATGCACACGCAACTTTTTCCGGTGCTTTGCTCTGGCCTTATTTGTATCCCTGGCCGCAACGTCCGGCAGGTTTGGTGGACGCTGGCTTTGGTGAGTTAGCCAAACGTTGGCTGCCAATTTTGGATGCGTTTGATAAGGTTGGTGTTGACCTGTGCTATGAAATACATCCTGGTGAGGATTTACATGACGGCGCAACTTTTGAACGTTTTTTAAAAGCAGTTAACAATCATCCGCGCTGCAATATTTTATTCGACCCTAGTCACTTTATACTGCAACAACTGGATTATTTGGGCTTTATAGATCGCTATCACAGCCGCATTAAAATGTTTCATGTCAAAGATGCTGAATTTAATTCGAGCGCGCAGCAAGGTGTTTACGGCGGCTATGAAAGTTGGCTTGATCGCGCTGGTCGGTTCCGTTCGCTGGGTGATGGGCAGGTGGATTTCAAACAAATTTTTTCAAAATTCGCAGCGTATAATTATCCTGGTTGGGCAGTGCTTGAATGGGAGTGTTGTTTAAAGCATCCTGAAGTGGGCGCGGCAGAAGGCGCGCCTTTTATTGCGCAACATATTATTCGTGTGACTGAGCGCGCGTTTGATGATTTTGCGAAGAGCGGTATTGATGATAAAGCGAATCGCAGAATTTTAGGTTTGAAGAATTAATTATTTAGTTATTTAATAAAGAAGAAAATAGAATGGCAACTCCAAAAATTCGTTATGCCATGGTTGGTGGGGGTCGTGGTGCTTTTATCGGTGCGGTGCATCGCATCGCAGCGCGAATGGATGATCGTTATGAGTTAGTCGCAGGTACACTGTCAGCGAATCCTGAGAATGCGAAAATATCAGCAGCAGATTTACACATTGCGCCTGAGCGTGCTTATGTGTCTTATCAGGAAATGCTAGTCGCTGAAAAAAAGCGCGCTGATGGAATTCAGATAGTCGTGATTGTTACGCCCAACCATATGCACTTCCCTGTTGCAAAAGCTTGTTTGGAAGCAGGCATACATGTAATTTGTGATAAGCCGGTAACGCGCACGCTTGAGGAAGCGCTAGAGCTACAAAAAATTGTCGCAGCCAGTGGTTGTTTTTTTGCGCTCACACATAATTACAGTGGCTATCCATTGGTTCGTTATGCGCGGGAATTAATTGCTGAGGATAAACTTGGGAAATTGCGAGTCGTACAAGTGGAATATCCGCAAGAGTGGTTAACGCAGGCAGCCGATGCGGGTAATAAACAAGCATCATGGCGCACTGATCCGACAAAATCGGGCGCGGGTTGTTTGGGGGATATTGGTACGCATGCATTTCAACTTGCGCAATTTATAACGCAGCAAAAAGTTGAAAAAGTGTGTGCGGATTTAACCAGTTTTGTAGAAGGGCGTGCAGTCGATGACAATGTGCATGTGCTACTGCGTTTTAATGGCGGAGCAAAAGGCATGTTGTGGGCAAGTCAAATCGCGCCCGGTTGTGAGAATGGTTTACGCATACGCATTTATGGTGAAAAAGCTGGCATTGAGTGGGCGCAAGAAGCACCGAATGAATTGTGGCTTTGCGAATTAAATAAACCGCGACAACGCATTAGTCGTCGTGGTGATTTGAGCGATATAGTGGCGCGTGGTGTACGTGTCCCCGGCGGTCATCCTGAAGGCTATCTCGAAGGTTTCGCTAATTTATATAAAGATATTGCCGATATTTTAATTGCACGTGAAAATGGCGAGCAAGATTTTTTACAGGACTGGGTGCCTGATATTCATGCCGGTGTAGAGGGTATGCGTTTTATTCACGCGGTTATTGCGTCATCCGAAAATGATGGAGCATGGACCAAGCTGTAAGGTGAAAAATATTTAATTTCAATAACATTTGATAGTACTAATAACGTCTAAAAACAAACGGGTAAACACTATGAATACATCTCTTCGTATCAAACTTTCTAGCATGATGTTCCTCGAATTTTTTATTTGGGGTTCCTGGTTTGTTACCATGGGCACTTTTTTAGCAAAATCGTTTAGTGCTACAGGTATACAAATTGGTATGGCTTATAACACGCAGGCGATAGGTGCAATTGTTGCTCCGTTTATTATCGGATTAATTGCAGATAGATTTTTTGCGGCGCAAAAGATTTTGGGCGTGTTGCATTTGTTGGGTGCTGCGCTTTTGTGGTTTGCATCCACTTCGCATGCCTTTGATATGTTTTACCCACATATTTTTTTATATATGTTGGTCTATATGCCCACTCTAGCGTTGGTAAATTCAGTGGCGTTTCGTCATTTGCCTAAGCCTTCTACTCAATTTTCACACATTCGTGTATTGGGAACTGTTGGTTGGATTGTGGCAGGTTTTTTAATTGGCTACTTTGCGTGGGAATCAAAAAATCTTTTGCAATGCACTTTTCAGATGGCTGCCGCGGCTTCATTAGCCTTGGGGGTGTTGAGCTTCTTTCTACCCAATACTCCTCCAGCGGTAGATAAAAACGTAAAAGTCAGCATGAGAGATATTCTGGGTTTGGATGCAATCGGTTTGTTAAAAGATACGCGTTATTTAATTTTCTTTATCTCATCTATTTTGATTTGCATTCCTTTAGCTTTTTACTACCAAAACACCAATTTGTTTTTAAATGAAGTGGGTGTTGTTAATGCCGCCGCAAAAATGTCTTATGGCCAGGTTTCTGAAACTTTGTTTATGCTGTTATTGCCGATCTTTATCGGCCGCTTTGGCATTAAAATTTCCTTGTTGGTCGGTATGGCCGCATGGGCATTACGCTATGTGTTATTTGCTTATGGTGATGCCGGCGATAAAATGTGGATGCTGACTTTAGGTATTGTGTTGCACGGTATTTGTTACGATTTCTTTTTTGTAACCGGCCAGATTTATACCAATTACAAAGCGGGCGAAAAAATTAAAAGTGCTGCGCAAGGTCTAATTACCTTGGCAACTTACGGTGTGGGAATGTTGATTGGCTTTAGTTTGGCGGGTGTCATTAGTGATCATTATGTTGTTAATGGTGTACATGCGTGGCTTAACATTTGGTTGATCCCCGCAGTAATTGCTGCAGCAATTATGGTGCTTTTTGCAGTTGTCTTTAAAGATGAAAAAGTGAGTGCAGATCAGTTAAAGCAGTAATGAATAAAGTTGTGTGATATGGATAAAATAAAAAAACGGCGCGTTAGGCGCCGTTTTTTTGATGAAATTTATTGTCACAATATGTGGCTGTAACACCAATACACTTTTATTGCCACGAATAATCTTTAGGTGGGTACTCCTCCAAATCCTGTTCTGGCATGTCGCCCCAGTTGTCAGGCGGTAATGCGGGAATTCCTGCGGGAGTTTCAAGCTTGGGGTGTTCAATATTGAGTAGGTGGCGCAAATCAGTTAGCACGGGGTCTTCATTGGTTTCATCAGGGCTGACAAAAATACGGTGTGCGCGACAGTTCGCGCCTAGGGTGAGGCTGCTGGAGTAACGCACAATGGGCGCTGCTAAAACTAATCCAGTCAAAATAGGCATTAACCACCAGAAGAATATTGGCGCGTAGCTGAAGGTCATATAACCCCAAATCAAAGCAACGATTGTTGTTCTTAAGGTGCGGGCAAAGCTTTCTCCCCATGATAATAAACGTCCTTCGCGGTCTTGGGCATCCCAATTTACCTTGAAGCCTAGTAGTACTGATACGACAAAGTAAGCGTGAAACGACATCATAATGGGGGCGATAAGCACTGCAAATGCAGTCTCAACTATTGTCCCGCGAAGTATCGCTTGCGTGCCGCCAAATTGTTCACGGCGGTGTGTAAGCGTGGCAATGATGCCCAAAAATTTGGGAAGTAGCAGCAGTGATGTTGTTAGCACAATCAAGGAGACAATTAGCCCCGTTTTGGCGATTGGCCAATCAGGAATAATGTGTAAGTAGGCCTGAGTGGCTTCGGGGAAATACACATTGCTATTCAATGCACGTACTACTGCATCGGCTGTGCTGAGAACTAACATCAACAACCAAATTAGCGAAGAAATATAGGCAGTCGCGCCGAGCAAAAAGTGCAGGCGATTGATGGGGTGCAGGCCGGCAGCATCGAGAATACCCAGGTGCTGGATATTGCCTTGCACCCAGCGACGGTCGCGGGTGGCATAGTCAATGATGTTGCAAGGGACTTCTTCGTAGCTACCTTCAAGGTCTGCGAGCAAAAAAACGTCCCAACCGGCACGGCGCAGCATCGCAGCTTCGACAAAATCGTGGCTGAGAATATCGCCGCCAAAAGGTGCGCTGCCAGGGATGGTAGGCAAGCCGCAGTGATCCATAAAAGCTTTGACGCGGATGATGGCATTGTGGCCCCAATAGTTGGCGGCACTGGTTTGCCAAAAGCACAAGCCGGTTGCCAGCATGGGGCTATAAAGTACTGCTGCAAATTGCACGAAGCGACCAAAAAAAGTGGTTTGGCGTACCGGTACGGGTACTGTTTGAATGAGGCCGGTGCGCGGATTAGCTTGCATGGCGCGTACCATTCGCAACAGGCAGTGGCCGCTCATAATGCTGTCGGCATCCAGAACAATCATGGTTTCGTAATTGTTGCCCCAACGTTGGCAGAACTCAGCGATGTTGCCTACTTTACGATGAATATTTTTTACGCGACGACGATAAAATGTTTGCTTGCTTAAATCACCCAGGCGTTCCGTCAGTTGTTGCCAGGCATTCAATTCGGCTTGAGCTACCGTGAGATTGGTCGTGTCGCTCAATACAAAAAAATCGAAATGCGTTATTTCACCGGTTTTTTCGAGTGAGCGTAACGTAGCTTCAAAGCCAGCGATTACACGGTGTGTGTCTTCGTTGTAGATGGGCATAACCACGGCGGTGCGGGTGGTTATGGGCATTGCATCGTTATAAATACTGTCAATTGATTTTAGCGAAAGCGGATCAAGGCGCAGCATTTGCAGGATAAACCCGCATACGGCACTCCAAAATGCGGTGGTAATCCAACTAAAAGAAATAGCGAAAAGCACCAGAATAACGCCCTCAAGCACGGTTACTCCGTTGGCGCTAAGAATGTCATACATCATGTAAACGCCTGCAACTGCAGTCAGAATTGTCAGGACTGCATAGGTCAGGCGACGCCAAGACTCGCCTGGCAACCGGATTGAGTTCTCCGGAAGCAGGCTGCGGTCTATAGGTTTAGCGTTGGATTTACTGGGTACGTGCTGCGGATTATTGAATGGCATCTGGGTACCAGACATAACTCCAAACCTCGGTTAAGCGCTTGTCGCGCAATTTCATGAAAAGACGCATATCAACGACGGTGTTGCCATCAGGTTCAACTTTGAATGAGGCGCGCCAGGTTTTTCCGTCGGGCAATTTGCTCACGCGTAAGTCAGTAATGTTGCCTGAGTTTTTTTGTAATTCTACTTCTGGTAGAGCATCTGGTAGTAACTTGTCTAATTCGCCACCACGAAAATCAATTGCAAATTGACGTTTACTTTTCGGCGGAGGGTTGCCTTGTGCGGCTACTGCGCCCCAGCCGGTGCGGGTGCGGATAACTTTAGCAACAGTTTGCTCTGGTAAATCGGCGTCAAAACTGCGCAAGCGATAGCTGAATTCGCGGCTGTCGCCAGCTTTCATTGCTTGGTCTGGCACCCAATAAGCAACGATATTATCGTTGGCTTCGCTATCAGACGGGATTTCAACCAGTTCAACCCGGCCTTTCCCCCAGCTATTTTCAGGTTTGATCCACAAACTTGGCCGACGTTCATATTTTGCTTCGGTATCTAAATAATTATTGAAATCACGATCGCGCTGCAACACGCCGAAACCGCGCGGGTTTATATCACCCAGAGAGGAAACGTGCAGGCCGCGATGATTGGTGAGCGGGCGCCAAATCCATTCGCCGGAGGAAGATTGCATCAACAACCCGTCTGAATCATGTACTTCAGGGCGGAAATCATCAAAGTGGCGCACACTGTTTTCACCAAACATATGCATACTTGTCAGTGGTGCTATACCTACTTTAAGAATGTCTTTGCGGGCAAAAAGACGCGCCTGGATTTTCATTTCAGTGGGCGAGCCAGGGTAAATGTCAAAACGGTAAGCGCCAGTGACTGATGGGCTATCCAGTAAGGCGTACATCACCATGTGCTTTTCTGCAGGTGTAGGTTTCATCATCCAGAATTCGCGGAATACGGGAAACTCTTCGCCTTTAGGTTCTGCGGTATCTACAGCCAAGCCGCGCGCCGATAAACCATAAGCTTGGCCGGGGCCAACCATGCGGAAGTAGGAAGCGCCTTGAAATACCGCGAATTCATCTTTGTACTGATTATTGTTTAGTGGGTAATGAATCCGAAAACCTGCAAAACCTATGTCCTTAGGGGCAATGCCAGCCAATGGGGCGGCTTTGGCGTCGTAGTTAAAAAACTCTTGTTTGAACTGTACGGTGGAATCGTCGCCGTTAGTTGCCATATGTAAAATGATAGGCTCTTTATAAAGAAATCCAGCGTGGAATAATTGAATTTCAAATGCCGATTCATTGTGCCAAAGGGCGGCATCGGAGCGGAAGCGAATGGAGCGATATTGATCGTAATCCATTTTTGCCAAGGCTTCAGGAATGTGAGCAGTAACAGGTTTAAATTCGCCCTGAGCCAGTAATTTGGCGCGGGAAGTAACGGCATCAAAAAGAGCTGGCTGAGAGGCTTCGCTGGCTGATGTTGGGGTACTGGTCGGCGTTGGGGCGATTGTGGGTTGAGCGCCTAAGGCACTGTTGATGCTGAACATGGTGGAGCACAATGCCATTAGGCAGCTTGCTGTCAGGATCATTGATTTAGTGCTTGTTATGGCATGCATAACGCCATTAAATGGCTTACTCATTCGCTTTTCTCCGTCAGGATTGTTCACACCATGGGTGACAGGTTGGACAAAACACAAGGGGTGCGGGCTGAGGGTAATGTGCTGGCTTGTGTTTTGCGCCTTGAAATTGTGTGTACCTTTGCAATACTCAATGTTTGCAACACTCAATTTAAGGCCGGCGCATTGTAAACTATACAGCGGTTAAATATAGCTGTAAAAATAATGCCTTGATAAATATTTTTATATGCTAGTGAGGACGCTATCGAGATAATACTGAAAGTGTTTCATTTTAAAAGAACGCACTGGCTTAATCAGCTGCTACACTTTGCTGATGTTTAGAGTTCTGGAAGTCTGGGACGAGCCCTCCTAATCTATGTTTAAATTCAGCCATTATGCCCGTGAAAACCCTATAGCATTTCGTTTGCTAGGGTTAACCCTTGTCAGTAGTTCGTTAATTACTATGTTGGCTATATTGCTACAACTCTATGGTAGTTTTCACGATGATGTTACTGCCCTTGAAAAGCGCCTCGACCAAGTACGTATTAGCACTCTTGCCAGTATTACCAAAAGCTTATGGGGTTTCGATCAAGAGCAATTAAATATTCAAATTGGCAGCGTTTTGGATGTTCAGGACGTGGTGCAGGTACGTGTCGTTTGGCGCGATTGGAACAGTAACGAGCAAACTCTGGCCGCCAGTACTAATAAATTTTCGCAAGCTGAAATAGATGCGAAAAAAAGTCAATTTTTAGTAAAGGAATATCCGCTTACCTATAGCGATGCGAGCACTCCCGAGCAGCGCCTGGGTACTCTCACGGTTACCGCTAGCCTTTCGAGTATTTATGATAAATTGTGGGATCGTGCACTTTTTATTGCCATTGTTCAGTCTGCGAAAACTTTGTTGGTCTCTCTCATTATTTTATGGTTGGTGCATGTATTGTTAACTCGGCACATGGAGATGATCGCCAATTACACTCGCAACTTAAATTTAAAGAACTTCACCAAGCCGCTGCGACTTAAACGGGTAAAATCTAACCCTGCGCCCGATGAGTTGGATAATGTGGTTAATGCAATTAACCACATGCGTGAAACTGTACTTGAAGATATTGAGCAGCGTGCAGTAATAGAGGTTGCTCTTTTGGTAGAGCAAGAAGAAAAGTTGGAAACGCTGCGACAAAAAAATGCGGCGGAAGATGCTAGTCGTGCCAAAAGTCAATTCTTGGCTACCATGAGTCATGAAATTCGCACGCCAATGAATGGTGTTATCGGCATGCTCGAAATGCTTCGCGATACGCCTCTCAATGAAGATCAAAAACATTACATCGATGTTATTCATCGGTCGGGCGAAGCGTTGTTGGAAATTATTAATGACATTCTCGATTATTCCAAAATCGAAGCGGGAAAAATGCAACTCGAATCGACAGTGTTTACACTTGAGGATTTGATCAAAGATTGTTTGCAATTGTTTGGCGCGGCCGCTAATAAACGCAATATCGAATTAGTGGGTGGGGTTAAACCTAATACGCCGCTTGTATTAAAAGGAGACTCAACACGCCTGCGTCAAGTTATTATTAATCTGCTCGGTAATGCATTCAAGTTTACTGGCGAAGGTTTTGTGGCGCTAGAGGTGGGGCTTGCAGCAGGCTCAACGAAAGAAAGACCAAAATTACGCTTCTCCATTCAAGATAGCGGTATTGGTATAGATTTAACGTCAGGCGTTAATTTGTTTGATTCGTTTAATCAGGCGGATGCATCAACAACTCGCAAATACGGCGGTACCGGTTTGGGTTTGGCAATTTGCAAAAGTTTAGCTGAATTGATGGGTGGTGAAATTGGTATTGATAGCGTAAAGGGAGGTGGTTCAACATTTTGGTTTACTGCAGAATTTTTACCAGCAGATACTATTGCAACTGAAACTGTATTGGAGCGAGAGTTAACAGCATCGCTGAAAAATAAAAAATTATTATTGGTTGGCGCCAATGCAAAAATGGCGGAATTTTTGGGTGAGTATTGTAAGTCGTGGCAAGTAGACTTAAGTGTAGTGGCATCAGGTAAGGCGGCGATGACTGCTGTATTGCATGCATCACATAGCGGCAATGCATTTGATTTTGTGGGGGTGGACTCTGCGCTGCCAGATATGAATGGCATTGATTTTGTTCGATTGATTAGAGGTAGTGGGGAAATTTCTACAACGCCACTATTTATTTTTTCGTCAAGTAATGTGTTGCATGATCAGCAATTGTTGCGCCGGTATGCTATCCGTTCATTTTTGCGTAAACCTGTATCCGGTAAAGCCTTGAAGTATGAATTAACTGGACTGCTGGGATATGATTCTGCGGTGGTATTTGAGCATAAGCATGAGCTGCAAGCGCTTGATAAATTTTCGCATTTGCGGATGTTGGTCGCTGAGGACAATGCCGTGAATCGAATGGTAATCAAGGGGCTATTAGGCAAGTTAAATATTCATCCAGAATTGGTTGAAAATGGCAGGTTGGCAGTTGATACAGTACGCGCCGCAATTCAGCCCTACGATATTATTTTAATGGATTGTGAAATGCCAGAAATGGATGGTTTTGAGGCTACTCGTAATATTCGTGAGTTTGAAAAAGGCCACGCTTTACC
>JANYIO010000194.1 GCA_025362015.1 Gammaproteobacteria bacterium
GATCGCCGACACCCTGAGCGCACCTTGGCGGATGACTATCAAGCCTATTTGGGCGACTTGGAAAGTAAATCTACCCATTAATACATTTGCGTAAAAAAGCCCCGCAGAATTGCTTCTGCGGGGCCAAATCAAAGGAGGACTACGTACTACAGTTTCATACAAAAACTTCACAACTAAAAGAAAACTAGTTAACCGCTAGCTTCCCAAAAAACGTCCAACCACAATCCCTCATCAATAACTCACAGCTAAACTGAAAATGCACCCTTGCTGGCTTTTGCCGGAATCAAGGTGGGCACACAACCGGTATCAACTTGATAAAACTGCTCTACCGCCTGCATCAATTTTGGAATAACTGCCGCTGGTGCGATGGACACTACGCAGCCACCAAAGCCACCGCCAGTCATACGCGCACCCGCCTGGCCATCACCAGCAGTTTGTAAAATATCAACCAGACGATCAATTGCGGGGGTGGTGATATTGAAATCATCGCGCATAGATAGGTGCGACTCCGCCATGACTCGCGCCAAGGTCTGCATATCGCCAGAGCTCAAGGCTTCAGCCGCCAATAAAGTGCGCTCATTTTCGGTGAGCACATGGCGTGCACGACGAAAACTTAACGTATCCAACTTGCCTTCGGCCGCCAGCAATTGCTCAAGCCCAACACCGCGCAAGGTTTGCTGCCCGAAAAAAGCAGCGGCAGTTTCGCATTGCGCGCGACGCTGGTTGTACTCACTTTCAACCAAACCGCGTTTTACACCGCTGTGCACAATTAAAATTTCCCAATCGCGTGGAATGGATACGCTACGCGTGGATAAATCCTGACAGTCAATTAAGAGCGCACTGCTCTCTTGCCCGCGCGCAGAAATTAGCTGATCCATAATTCCGCAGTTGCAGCCCACAAAATTGTTCTCGGCAGCCTGCCCCACTAAAGCGGCTTCAGTGGGGCCTATGGCTTCATCGCTCAGCTCAGTTAAGGCACGCACTAAAGCGACCTCAAGCGAGGCCGAGCTACTAAGGCCAGCACCGGCAGGCACATTGCCTGAAACCAGAAGATTACCGCCCGTTAAGCGATAGCCTCGTTTTTGTAGTTCCTGCACAACACCACGCAAGTAATCAGACCAAGGCGCGGCAGGGTCTTGTAGCATGGGAGCATCTAAATTGACGATGGCGCGCTGCGAATTAAAATCGCGCGCTACTACATGCAACTCGCGGTCTGCACGCGCAGAAACGGCAACCCACGTGCTGTAATTAATGGCTGCCGGCAATACAAAGCCATCGTTGTAATCAGTGTGTTCACCAATCAGGTTTACACGCCCTGGCGCCTGCACAATCAAATCAGGTGCTTGACCAAAAGCGGCCGAAAAAAATTCATTGAGCTGTTGTTTATTTAATATGCTCACTCGTAATTACCTCGTACGAAAGTGGTCAGGGCTTTGTTGACGCAAGCGCTCTGCGGCTTGCTCGGGCGATAAATCACGCTGGGGTTCACCCAACATTTCATAGCCCACCATAAATTTACGCACACTCGCACTGCGCAGTAGCGGCGGATAAAAATGTGCATGCAGCTGCCACGGCGCTGTATCCGCCGCATTAAAAGGCGCGCCGTGCCAACCCATTGAATAGGGAAACGAGCACTCAAATAGATTGTCATAGCGAGCGGTAATATCGCGCAGAATGGCTCCCAAGCTAACCTGCTCTGCCCCAGTTAACTCAGTGATGCGCGCACGCGCTTGCTTAGGTAGCAGCAAGGTTTCAAATGGCCATGCGGCCCAGAACGGCACGACTACTACCCAATCTTCATTCTCAACCACCACTCGCTCAGCGGCGGCTATCTCTTTGTGGGCGTAATCCAACAGCAGCGATTTGCCTTGCTGTGCGTGGAAAACGCGTTGGCTGTCATCCTCTTTTTGAACCAAGGTTGGCAACTGGGTTTGCGCCCAAATCTGGCCATGCGGATGCGGATTAGAACACCCCATCACCGAACCCTTGTTTTCAAAAATCTGCACTGACGCGTAGGTTTTACCCAAATCGGCGGATTCCGCCATCCAGGTTTTAACCACTGCCAAGACCTCTTCATCATTCAATAAGGGCAAGGTTTTGCTGTGATCGGGCGAGAAACAAATAACGCGGCTGGTACCGTGCTCAGCCTGAATTTGAAACAGGGGATCAGCTGCCACCGGTGCATCAGGTACTTGTGGCATCAGGGCAGCAAAGTCGTTGGTGAACACATAGGTAGTTTTATACGCCGGATTCAGCTCGCCCCCTACCCGCGTATTACTCGGGCACAGGAAACATTTAGGATCGTGCACAGCACTTTCTGGCCACAGGTTAGGTTCTTGATGGCCCTGCCACGGGCGTTTGTTGCGATGCGGCGAAACCAATAGCCATTCACCCGACAATGGGTTGAAACGGCGATGGGTATGCTCGTTGACCGAAAATTCTTCTGGATTCATGTTTTTATATTGTCCATATAAATATGATAAATAAACAATAAGCGTAATTTACCTGAAATGACTGTGAAGCACAATCAGATAATTTATTTTTATATATTAAAAATAAACCATATAAGAAAAAATACCCAAAAGCAGATAGCTTTTGGGTATTCAGTTTTAAGCAATAATTGAAGGTCTAGCGGAAGAATTAAGGCAGGAAGCGATGGACGGCGATAATGCCCCAAACCAAGGCCAACAAAATGAGGCTGGTAAACACCAAGGCTGAGCCAATATCTTTAGCGCGGCCAGATAATTCGTGGCGCTCTGACCCGGTTCTATCAACCACGGCCTCTACCGATGAGTTTGCCAACTCCGCCATCCACACCCAAAAAATGCTGGCCAACAACAGAATCAATTCAATGTGAGTTGTCGCCAGCCAAAATGCTACTGGAGTAAGAATCAAACCCAGCACCACCTCCTGCCGAAACGCAGCCTCAAATTTCCAGGTAGCCGCAAAGCCCTTCATGGAGTAGCCAAACGCATCAATTACGCGGGCGATGCCAGTTTTACCAGGTTTACT
>JANYIO010000205.1 GCA_025362015.1 Gammaproteobacteria bacterium
GAAACAATTGGGAATGCCAGCGAAAAAGTTATTCGAGAGTACGTTAAAAACCAACTTGACGTTATGAACAAAGGTGAAGAAAACAGTAAGCAGCTGGGGCTCTTCTAAAAACTCGGTCGCTTGCGGCCGAGTTTTTTATAATTTTAGTAACTCATCAATTCTCAGGTTTTACTTCAGGCGCCGGCGCTTTTAATATGGCCGGGTAATTGGTATTTTGTATTTTTATAGCAAGCCTATGGCCAAAATTATTGCACGGAATTTCTATAAATCGGCTTGAAATCACCGAGGCAAAATAAGTGATACTGACTACCAGAAGGTAATAGGCAATATCAAACACTCTGCTTTGAAATAGCTCAATGTGCGTTGCTTTAATGGTTGCCCCTAAAATCCAGGCTGGGATAAAGTGCCATATATACATTGAGAAGGAAATTTCTCCAATGCGTTTTAGCAATAAGGGAATGGTTTGGTTTGTTAATATGAACGCCGCACAAACGGATACTATTGCAGCAAGCAACGGTGTTAACGCTGATCCAAATTGTGAGTCATGTAGATAAATAAGTGCGACAAGTGCAGGCAGGCTTAAATAGTATATTGAGTTTTTGAATGATTTAATCCCTGAATAAAAATAATAGGCAATTCCTAATAGAAAACACGGCATTTGATTAAAGAGGGAAAAATAGATATAAGTGTTGTTCAATAACTCCCAATGACCATTTCCATCTGCACGATGTTTTAACGCGAGGAGCACAGCCAGGCAGGCGCCTGATAAAATGCCAATATATAAAAAGAACATTCTTTTTGCTTTAATTAAATAAAACATCAGTGGGAAGAGTGCATAAAATAAAAATTCGCAGCCGATGGACCATCCGCCAGGAACAATAATATTATTTCCAGCAGGATACAGGCCATGCAGAAAAATTATGTTTGATGACACTTTAAGTGGTGAATATTCATTGGGCGGTGTAAAAGGTGTATCGCCAGTAAAATGCAAGAAACAATAGGTGAAAAGAAAATAGCTCGGTATTGCCAAATAATATAATGGCGCAATACGAAAAAATCGGCGAAGCATAAAAGAGCAATAATCAAGAACGTGAAAATTAACTATCTTGTTGATTGAATTGCACAGTGTAAAAGCGGACATCACAAAAAATAATTGCACACCATATTGGCCAAATTTTGCGGCGGTGTGTAAAAATAATTCCGGGGAAAAAAACTTACCGGTATGTACTAAAATGACGAGGAGTACAGCTATTCCTCTCAATGCATCTACATGATCATACTTTTTCATTCGCTTTCTCAATTAGGCTATAGGCTAGGTGGAAATGTCCAATTGGTGCGCGAGTGCCTGTACGCATCGAAAATGTGTGCTGACTTTGATGATGCACCATAGGGTTTAATGTGAAGTTAATCAAGCCAAGTCCCGTGATGGGGTAGCGACAGGTTTTAAATCTTTCTTGCGGGCATTTCTCCCAAGTGGTTACCTAATGCCACACTTATTACTAACTCATTGCCAATGACGCAACCTGTTTTGGTGATATTTATCATATTTGCCATTAGTTATTTGCCATTCATGATGGCTAATGCTACAAATGACAACGTTGCCATTTGTGATTTTCGCTATTTATACAGTAACTTGAATTGGCATTCGTCCGTCGTTAAGAAATCGTAAGCATGCCATTAGTTAGAATTTTCAACGAGGTTGATGAGGTTCTGGATGACCTCGCAGTTTTTCTGCCTTAATCAAAAATAATTATGTAAAAGGTGAGTACTATGAATAAATTAATTTCTCTATCGCTTAAGGGCTACGTGGTGTCTTTTATAGCACTCTGCGCTGTAACCTTTGGTGCACAAGTACATGCTATCAACTGTAGCAATATTCCTGCATGGAGCAGCACAACTACATATAACGTTGCAGGAACTCAGGTTCAAACTGCTAATCAAGCTTATTCCAATAAGTGGTGGACTCTAAATGAGAACCCTACCGCCTCAGGCCAATGGGGTGTGTGGGCTTTAGTTGGTACTTGTGATGGTGTTGTTACATCATCTAAGGCAGCATCCAGCGTACCTGCCTCTAGCGTACCGTCAAGTGTGAAGTCATCTACTGCTGTACAGTCTTCGGTAGTGATGATTAGCAGTTCATCTGTAGGGGGCAATTGCGCGTCTGTGCAATATGTTGCAGGCACTACCTATAATGCAGGCCAATTGGTACAAAATGCTGGCAACGAATACCGGTGTGATATTGCTGGCTGGTGTTCATCTACAGCCGCTTGGGCTTATGCTCCAGGCACTGGTTCAGCGTGGGGTTCAGCGTGGACATTGGTAAGAAGCTGTTCTGGAGGCGCAAGTAGCACGCCATCATCTGTTGTTAGCTCAGTTAAATCTTCTTCTCCTAGCAGCGTAGCCTCTTCAATAAGTTCATCAGTTAGCTCGATCGGCAATAACAAATTACCAAAGCATGCTTTGGTGGGCTACTGGCATAACTTTGACAATGGTAGTGGTTTAATCCGCGTGGCCAATGTTGATAGTGCGTGGGATGTAATTGTAGTTGCCTTCGCAGATGACGCCGGTAATGGTAGCGTTGCCTTCAACCTGGATCCAGCATTAAACAAAGCACAATTTATTGCAGATGTTGCAGCTAAGCGTGCAAGTGGTAAAACGGTTGTATTGTCATTCGGTGGTCAAAATGGCACTGTTACCTTGAACAACTCAACTAATGTGACTAACTTCGTCAATAGCACTACTGCAATTATGAATGAATACGGTTTCGATGGTATCGATATCGATTTGGAGAGCGGTGCTGGTGTAGCTTGGGGTGCAGCTGTTGTTACTAACCTTCCAATTGCTGTTAAACAATTGAAAGCCAAGTTCCCAAATCTGTATTTGTCTATGGCTCCAGAGCATCCATATGTTCAAGGCGGCTACATTGCAGCTTCAGGTATTTGGGGTGCTTACTTGCCGATGATTGATAGCTTGCGCAATGAATTGAGCATTCTTCATGTGCAGTTGTATAACAATGGTGGCTTGTCTACTCCATATTCCGGTCAAGCATTGGCAGCAGGTAGCGTAGACTTCATGGTAGCTTCAATTAAGATGTTGATTGAAGGTTTCCCAATGGCTAATAACACCACCTTCCAAGGTTTGCGCCCAGATCAAGTAGCGCTAGGTTTGCCATCTGGCCCAAGTTCTGCCGGTTCAGGTCAAGCAACTACCAACGATATTAACAGTGCAGTGAATTGTTTGGCGAAATTGGTTAGCTGTGGTTCTATCAGACCTAATCAAGCTTACCCAACTTTCCGCGGTGTGATGACTTGGTCTATCAACTGGGATGTGCATGACGGCCGTAATTTCTCTGTACCTGTAGGCAATAATCTCAAAGCTCTACCTTAATAGTTCGGTAGTTAGCGTGAAGTCTACCTCCAGTGGGTAGGCTTCATCGCTAGTGTTTAGCTCTTCTGAAGCAATGAATAGTTTGTTCGATTTAATCTCGCGGTTATCACCTTGTGTTTATAAATTATTTGTAAATATATTCGACCCTCTACGTCGTGACCCTCTGAAATATCCAATCCATCAATGATTAATTTTGCTGCGTTTAATAAGTTTGACTACCATTGCCATCATTCTTTGTCAGCTAATACTGTCGTATCGCCCTGAATTTGCCTATAACAGGCAATCATTAATGATTGATTGCATCGGTTCCATATCCAGCAATATTTTTATTTTTTATCTAACATCGTCACTAATCCCGGCCATACATTTTTAAGAATCAATGGCTGAGCCTCTGCTGTGGGGTGAAGTCCATCACTTTGAATCAGCTCACTATGCGCTGCTATGTCCTCCAGTAAAAATGGTACTAACGGTAATTTATTTTTTTCTGCCAATTGTGGATAAATTTCTTTAAATTCGCGAGTGTAGCGGGGGCCATAATTCGTAGGAATTTGCATGCCGATTAAGAGCACTTTAGCGCCAGTATTTTTGCTGGCATCAATCATCTTCTGTAAATTTTGATGTAATAATTTTAATGGTTGGCCGCGCAAGCCATCGTTGGCTCCCAATTCTAATATCACCACTTTTGGTTTGTGTTCTGCCAGTAGCGCCGGTAGCCGAGTAGTGCCACCGCTGCTGGTTTCACCACTGACGCTTGCATTAATAATCTGCCAGTGACGCTCTTTTGTTAATTGCTGTTGCAGTAACGTTACCCATCCCTGTTCCACCTTTATACCGTAGCTAGCACTGAGGCTATCGCCCAGCACTAAAATATTCTCTGCTTTATTATCAGCATAAACAGAGAAGGTGACAAATGTCAGCCATAAAACCACGTAAACTTTTAGCTTGTTCATAGCGTTAAAATCTCAAATCAATACAATCACGTGCAAAACTATCGTAGTTCAATCATGCCCGAATTTTTTCGGCAGTTACACAGGTTAATCAATTATGTCTTCCGTTGCTATGGTTGAAGCGAAAGCAATAACGAAAAGTGTTCATACGCAAGAGGGTGAATTAATCATTCTTCATGAAATGTCTTTGGCGGTGATGGTGGGGGAGTCTGTCGCTATTACAGGCGCTTCAGGTTCAGGTAAATCTACCTTGCTAGGAATTTTGGCTGGACTTGATGTGCCAAGCAGTGGCGATATTATTCTCAATAACAATGTGTTAACGGCTTTAGATGAAGAGGGTCGGGCAAAAGTCAGGGCAGACAATGTGGGTTTTATTTTTCAATCCTTTCAACTATTACCTGGATTGACTGCGTTGGAAAATGTCATGTTGCCTTTGGAGTTGCGTGGCAACAAAGCAGCAAAATCATTAGCAACAGATTTCCTCGCGCATGTGGGCTTGGAAAAAAGATTAAACCATTATCCACAACAATTATCTGGCGGTGAACAGCAGCGCGTTGCTGTTGCGCGAGCCTTTGCGAGTCAGCCGCGTATATTATTTGCCGATGAGCCAACAGGTAATTTAGACAGTACAACTGGTGCGCGTATTATTGAATTATTATTTGAAATGAATCGAGCACAGGGCACTACTTTAATTTTTATTACACATGAAGATCGTCTTGCTGAGCTTTGTCAAAAACAAATTGAATTGGCGGCGGGCGCTATTGTTTCTTCTCGCAAATAAATCGGTAATAAAAGGAATACATAAATGTTAGCTTTTAAATTATTACTACGTAATTGGCGTAGTGGCGAACTTAAATTATTGGGTGTTTCACTGATTCTTGCTGTTGCAGTCTTGAGTGGTATTTCTATTTTTACCGATCGACTTGAGTCAACACTCGTCGTGCAAAGTAACAGCATTTTAGGCGCCGATGTTGTGATTAGCGGTTCACAGCCGCTAAACCCATTGTGGGCTGAAGCTGCAACAGCCGCAGATATCAAGCACACGCAAGCTACTTTTTTCATGTCGGTAATTTACGCTGGCGATGAAATGTTATTGGCGTCAGTTAAAGCGGTGGATGTAGGTTATCCCTTGCGTGGCCAATTTGAAATTAGTGATATTCCCTATGCTATTAACCCAAACGATATCAGTATCGCACAAAGTATACCGTTGCAAGGTGAAGTCTGGGGAGATTCGCGGTTACTGTCATTATTAAAAATAAAGGTTGGTGATAAAATTGCGGTGGGTGAATATGAATTACGGGTAAGCCATATACTGATTCGCGAACCTGATGGCGTGAATCAATTGAGTTCATTCGGTGCACGTTTAGTAATGAATGCTGCGGATCTTCCGTTGACAAAAATAATTCAACCTGGGGGTAAAATTGATTATCAATGGTTGTTGGCTTCTGATGATACTGAAAAGCTAAAGACGTTTATTGAAGAGTTAAAGCCGCAGTTAAGTAAAAATCAAAAAATAGAAAATATTGATTCTTCTCGCGCTAGTTTGTCTAACACTTTAAAAACCGCAAAAAACTTTTTATTGTTAACTGCTGTTATTGCTGTGCTTTTGGCGGGTGTTGCAATTGCAATTGCGGCACGACAATTTTCGGAGCGCCATACCAATCAAGTTGCTTTAATGAAAAGTTTAGGAGTCAGTGCCTTTCGAATTCGTTCTTTGTATTTTAGTCAATTGTTTTTATTAGGCGTTTTAGCGGCCTGCATCGGTTTGTGTTTTGGTGTCGTTATTCAGCAACTTGTAGCCTCCAGCTTGCAGCAGCTGTATCACATTGTGCTTGTTCAATCGAGCCTTTACCCTTATGTGCTGAGCTTTTTAAGCGGCCTGATATGCGTTACATGTTTTGCATTGCCAGCGCTTTGGTTCTTGCCGAAAGTTCCACCTTTAAAAATTTTACGTCGAGAGCTCGCCGTGAGCATGCCGCAAATAGGGTTACAGGCAGGGCTTGCGTTATTGGCTATAGTATTGTTAGTAGTTTTGTTTAGTCGTGATATAAAAATTGCACTGATTATTTCTGCTGCAATTATTGGTGTGTTGGTCATAACATTTATTATGGCGTTGCTGTTATTGCAATTGAGTAAAAAATTAGCGCTAAGTTTGGGGGGTGTTTGGCGATTAGCATTTGCGAGCATGCAGCGGCGCAAGGGCCAAAGTATGGTGCAGATTTTGGTATTTTCTCTTGCAATGATGCTATTGCTTACGCTTACCATTGTTCGTACCTCTCTCATTGCTGATTGGAAAATTCAGATTCCTGAAGATGCACCCAATCATTTTTTAGGGAATATTAATTCTGCGGATGTGAGTGATATACGCATATGGATTGAGCAACATAAAATAAAAGTAGCACCCGTTTATCCAGATGTGCGTGGACGCTTAACGCAGATTAATGGTGTTGAGCCTACTGAAGAGCTTCGTAATAAAAATAATTCATTGCGGCGCGAATTAAATTTAACCTGGTCTGCCGTATTAGCAGATGGTAATAAATTGCTGGACGGTAATTGGTGGGATTCATGGGAAAAAAATAACCCGCAGTTGGTGGGTGTTTCGGTAGAGGTGGAAACCGCTAAGAGCTTAGAATTAAAAATTGGGGATCAGTTACATTTTTCGATCGGGGGGCTAGATTTACAAGCGGAAGTGGCTAGTTTTAGAAGTGTTGATTGGAAATCGATGAAACAAAATTTCTTTTTTATTTTTGAACCCTATGCGCTCGATAAATTTTCACCAACCTATGGCACCAGCATCTTCGTGCCTAAAGAACATAAAATATCCTTGAATCAGTTTTTGCGTAGCCATCCCACTATATTAATGATCGACTTTGGTCAAATTATTGAAAATATTCAAAAAATTATTAATCAGGTCAGTGATGGCATACAACTGGTGCTTTGGTTGACCTTAGTCGGTGGTTGCCTGGTACTGTTAGCTGCCGTAATGAGCAGCATAGATAGCCGCAAGCAGGAGGCAGGATTGCTGCGAGCATTGGGAAGCCCACGTAGATTCATTTTAGGTGGTGTGCTCATCGAGTTTGCAATTTTTGGTTTTCTTTCGGGTTTAATTGCCATTATTGGCGCCGAATTTCTTTTATTCAGTTTGCAGTTATTTGTATTTAAAAATCCACTACAGCCACATTATATTTACTGGCTATTTTCACCGCTGATAGGTTGTATATTTGTGGCTGGCCTTGGCGTCGCGTGTTGTCGTCATGTGGTCACTACACCTCCTGCTATAGTCTTGCGCGAAGCAATTTAATCTATGTTGTATGCTCTATATCCATATTAGCGGTAATGGTTATTACACCGTGAGCTAGGGTTGATCCATAATCCGGTTAAGTTTATGCACATTCAAGGTGTAACCCTGATAATTGATTTCTTTTGACCAGGTAATCTGGTAATACTTTCTGATGATATCCAACTCTCTCGTTTCATCGGGCGTGACATAATTCCAGGGGCGATAAACATAGAAAGCTTCTGTTGGGGCATTGGCCTTTGAAAGCTGTTCTAAGGGCAAAAGATTGTACTGAAAAGCATTCTCGCTACGCATGGTTTTGCGGAGACTTTTAGCATCTATGTAGGAGGCTTTTGAGGACCCGTAAAAATTATTGTCACAAAAGAAAAAATTGGCAATTGAACCGCGGGTAATCAGAATGGTATTGGCATTGATGCCTATCTCGCGATTCATTTTGTTGTACAGCTTACCTTTGACAGTCCACTCAGTATTATAAATCCAGCCTTCCGGTGCTTCGGGATAATCATTGATTTTCAATAGCTCATGGCTGTTCATTGTGTAGGTGCCGTAGAAAGCCTTTGATACTGGATCCACAGTTCTAAATGTCTGGATTATAAATAAAATAAGGATAAGAGAAAGTATACCGATTCGGAAGTAGCGATTTATCGAAGCCCTCATGATAAGTAACGCTAACGCGAATAAGAGAAAGAACCCGGCCTCAATAACGTATCGGGGAAGCAGGTGAGTTATATAGGAAACGTTAAAACCCACGAAGAATAAAAAAATCAATGCAACGATTATTGTAAACCACAGTTTTTCGATGCTCCAGTCTTGCAGTTTACCTTTAATAAAAAACAAAATTAAAATTACCCCGGAAACTATCCAGTGGAAGTTCAACCCAAAGATCTGAAAGAGTCTAGTTTTAATAATATCTCGGCTAAAACCAAAAGTATTCCAGTCGGTGGGTGCATTGGTATTCAATACCCATGTGGAGCTACCGGCAAGCAGGTAAATAAGCATCAATACTCCCGGCAGAAATATGCAGAGAGATTTGAAAATAAAACCTGGGAGACCTTTTTTATCGGTAGCGTTGAATGGCAATATTTTATGAGGCTCTATAGTTTCCTTACGGACAAGTCTTTGCAGTAGATAAACGGCTGAATAAAGTGCAATACCCAATGCCATTCCGAAGTAGAGCAATATGCCTGGCTCTTTTGAAAACAGCAGCAGAATACAGGACAGGAAGAAAAAAGTTTTCTGGTTATACAGAAGACTGCAAAGCGCAGTGGTCATAAAAATCAGTAGGGGAAAATCCGAATTCAGAAAAACAGTGCTGCCGAAAAATAGCGGATCAAAAGCGTAAAGTGCAGTGAATAAAATCAGCTCTAGCGTGTCCCGAAAAAAAAACTGTAGAATCTTGAAGAAACAGAAAATGGAAAGCAGCGAGAGTAGAATGTTGGTTAGATTTACTAGCAGTTCATTTGATAAATCAAATAACTGGGGAATGCTCATGATAAGCGCATACCCCATAGTTGGATGACCAAAAAAATTAAAATTTGCAAGAACTCGAACCGGCAAAAAGGACACATCCGGGAGGGTCATGAGGCTAAAGCTTGCTACTGCCAGTGAATTGAAATACTGATAGGCGTCCCATACCGGCATTGTGTCTAGAAAAAAACTTTGCACACAAAAGATAACTATCAATAACAAATAAATGGAATAGTGGTTCAGGAACCTTATGGCCATTGGGCTCTCTCTGTAAAAAATATGAAGCTATTTTAAAAATCAAAGTATCAAAGAAATCAGTGTGTTGTTTCTTTTTACTTTGCTTCCATGATGGACCATTTCTGACTGTCGGCTGCATGGGTTGCATAGGCGCCTATGGGTGTACCTGCTGCAACTGCGGCTCCAGTAAGATCAAATGCCAAACCGGTGGAGCGCGAAATAATCAGATAAAAGCCTTCGCGATCTTGCAAGAGTATCCATTTTTGGTTATTGCCTTGCGTACTGTCAGCAAGGCGAATAGTATCTGTATTTTGCTCCAGGCACTTTCCAGATGCTTTTGAAATTATTTGATAGAAATTATTTTCATCTTTAATTAACAGCCATTTCTGAGTGTCAGTTTTCGCATTGTCGTTTATCTGAATGCCAGCGTCGTAGTCGGTAGCATTGCCGCGAATATCGATATAGCGAGGTGCAGATTTGGCGATAATCTGGTAAACCTTTTTTCCGTCAAACTCTGCATGGCCACAGGCGGAAACTAATATTATTGATACCATAACTGCAAGCAGAGTTAGCACGTTCTTCATAAAATATCTCGTTACATTTTGTCGCGACGGTTTAATGTTTATAACAATAAAAATTAAAAATTTATTTTCAGTATGTCCAGTTGTGATAATAAAGAAGCAACATCGAGTTCATGTTCTTTTATAAGATATTCGTAACTGCCACATTTTTGCGAAAAACGATCTTGTACTCCCAGCCTAATAACTTTAGTGCCACCTATTGCGCACACAATTTCGGCAATCAAACTTCCCAGTCCTCCTGCGACAGAATGTTCCTCTAGCGTAATAATAGTCTCTGCATCTTGTGCAATTTCTATTATTTGAACTTCGTTAATAGGTTTTATACTGGGTGCGCTCCATACGGAGAAATCACCGCAGGAGTCTGCCAGAGACATTGCAGTTTTTAACATTGAGCCCGTCGCAATAAAAGCGATTTTTTTGTTTTTACCAGAGCGTAAAGAAACCAGATCACCGACAGGTATTGAGATTGGAGCCTTATGCACATTTCCAATATCTGATTTGCCCATACGTACATAGTGTGGTGATTCAAAGCGCAATGCCTGATCCATTGCATATTGCATTTCTTGTGCGTCGCCCGGTGATAA
>JANYIO010000211.1 GCA_025362015.1 Gammaproteobacteria bacterium
ATGAGATAGATAAAAGCTGGATCCCCGCTACGCGAGGATGACGGCAGAAACAAACTGATACAGTTTAGTGAGAAAAACATCATGCAATGGGAAACAGTAATCGGCTTGGAAGTTCACGTACAACTCGCCACTAAAACGAAAATATTTTCAGGTGCAAGCACGGCTTTTGGTGCAGAGCCAAATACCCAAGCCTGCGCCATAGATTTAGCCTTGCCTGGCACATTACCCGTCGCCAACGAACAAGCATTTCGCTATGCCGTTATGTTCGGCTTGGCAGTGAATGCAGAAATTGGTAAGCGCTCTGTGTTTGAACGTAAAAATTATTTCTATCCAGATTTACCCAAAGGCTATCAAACAACACAACTCGCCGAGCCTATTGTCGGCCCAGGTTTTGTAGATTTAGATCTTGAAGGTGGCAGAACAAAACGCGTTCGCATTCACCATGCGCACTTGGAAGAAGATGCTGGGAAATCTTTGCACGAAGATTTTGCGGGCATGAGTGGTATAGATTTAAATCGCGCAGGCACACCTTTAATTGAAGTCGTTACCGAGCCGGATATGCGCAGCGCTGAAGAAGCCGTTGCCTTTGCCAAAAAATTGCATTCCATTGTTACCGCGATTGAAATTTGTGATGGCGAAATGTCACAAGGTTCTATGCGTTTCGACGTTAATATTTCGGTGCGCCCTCGCGGCCAGGAAAAATTAGGTACGCGCACCGAAACCAAAAATTTAAACTCCTTTAAATTTATGGAAGAATGTATTGCACTGGAAGTTGAACGTCAAATTGATATTTTGGAAGACGGCGGAAAAATTAAACAAGAAACCCGCCTCTACAACGGCGACACCAAAAAAGCTCGCTCCATGCGCAGCAAGGAAGATAGCAACGATTACCGCTACTTTCCTTGCCCAGATTTGTTGCCCGTAATTCTCGACGACGAATACATCGAATCAGTACGCAAGCAAATGCCAGAATTACCTGAAGCCAAACGCGCGCGTTTTGTGAATGATTTTGGCCTGAGTGATTATGATGCTGGACAAATTACTATGGACAAATTCTCAGCCACATTTTTTGAAAAAGCTGCAAACATTTCCGGAGAAGCAAAACTGGCTGCCAACTGGATCATGGCTGATTTAGGTGCTTATTTAAATCGCAGCGAACAACGCATTGATCAATCACCCATAACACCAGAATTATTATCCAGCTTAATTGTGCGCATTAAAGATGGAACATTATCGAGCAAAATCGCCAAACAAGTTTTTGAAGCCATGTGCAACGGCGAAGGTGATGCAGACACTATTATCGAAACTAAAGGTTTAAAACAAGTTTCTGATACTGGCGCGCTGGAAAAAATTATCGACGACATCATTGCTGCTAATGCCGCACAAGTAGAAGGCTACCGCGCCGCCGATGAAGCCAAACGCAGAAAAATGCTCGGCTTCTTTGTAGGGCAAGCGATGAAAGCGAGTAAAGGCCAAGCGAACCCACAAGCATTGAATGAATTGCTATTGAAGAAATTGAATGGTTGATGAGTATTAACATATCACTCCCAAACCTTAACTTGACAGTGATAAAAAGAATTTAGAGAGAAATTAACATGAGTTTACGCAAAGACAAAGAAAAAGTACTCGGCGAAATATTTGACGATGCCCGCATCGCCACTTTTCTAAACTTCACCGCGCCTGCCGGTGTGAACGCAGATTTTCATTTATTGGAAAAAGCTTACCGCGGCATGCGTGGTGAAAATTTCGCTACGTTTGTAAACTTATTTATAGCAGCAAGAAAAGATGTCAATGCCATTGGCCCAGAAGGTAAAACTTTTTTGCAAATGATTAAAACACATCGCTTGTCTGAAGAGTTTGTATTGGCGCTGGAGAAAGCGGGTGCGAAGTAATTTGTAGAGAACGTTATCACTGCAAAGTTGGTTTATCATCGCTACAACCATTGCGCATAAAAACTTGCACTCAAGAACCACATTATGCAACCAAAAACCCTAAGCCTTGCATTCACTATTTCACTAAGCATTATTATAATACTGTTTAGTGTATTTGGCGCCAGCATGGAACCACTACTAGAATTTAACCGCGTTAAAATTTTTGAGGGAGAGTGCTGGCGTTTATTTACCTGCAATTTTGTTCACTATGGTTTTGCGCACCTGGCAATGAATTTAGCAGCATTTTTATTGGTAGGATTTTCGCTATTGCGTGAAATACCGTTAAAAATATATGTTCCGTTACTCATAAGTGCAGCAATGGCAGTAGGTGTAGGAACGTTGCTATGGAACCCCGAATTATTTTTTTATCGTGGTTTGTCGGGCGTCTTGCACGGTCTAATCGTTGCAGGTTTACTATTAAACAGTTTTCGCAACCGTTGGTTGAGTTTTCTATTTGTCGGCTTGGTATTTGCAAAAATAGTTCATGAACACCAAGCTGACTTTCAAGAAAATCAATTACAAGCATTATTGCCAGTTGCAGTCGCAGTAGATTCACATTTATATGGCGCATTTGCCGGATTATTTTTTATAGGCGTTTTACTTATTCTACTAAGCTTTAAAAAAATCGCTTAAAAAAATGTTTAACTCTCGTCTTCATCCTCATCCCCTAACACCATATTTCCGCCGGTATCCTTAGCGAGATACATTAATATAGTTGCATGTCGTACCTGCCCATCTATACCACTTGTTATTTTATTGGTTACACCAGCACTAATATAAAAATTATGCACTTCACCATCGATAATACATTCTTCAGCAGATAATAATTGCCGTACACTACTAATAAATGCTTCCGCTTTTTGATTATCCAGCCCCGGCATTAGTACAAAAAAATTATCGCTATCTGCTCTACACAATAAAAACCGCTCAAGCATATTGTGTAAATTATTGGCGATATGCTTTAACGCAAAATCACCCCAATCATAGCCGAACTTATCGTTGATCTGTCTAAAACCATCTATGTTGATAACGGCCAATGCCAGGGGTATGGATTTTTCCTGTGCGTTAGTGTAACTATCACGAGCAGTCTTAAAGAAATATTGACGATGATATAAATTAGTGAGGAAGTCGCGCTCTATAGAATCAGCAGTTTTTTCACTGATTTCCAAATATTCAAGATTGTGAATAATTCGGCAATAAAATTCTTCAGGATGAAAAGGTTTGCGTAAAAAATCATTAGCGCCATTTTTGATAAATTTTGCTGAGAGAGCTTCATTGCTATCACCGGAAACGCCAATCATGATTAAATTATTTTTTTCATATTTGTAACGCAGATTTTTCACTAATTCAAAGCCATCCATTCGGGGCATATTGTAATCGGCGATTAACAATTTTACATCGGGATTCTCCAACAATACTTTTATAGCGTCGACACCATCAACAGCTGCTGTTACTTGAAACAAATGACGCTTTAATAAATCGCACATATGTTTCAGCGACACATCTGAATCATCCACCACCAATACTTTTATTTGTTGATTTTTTTCCAACCGCTGAATCATGCTGATGGCCTGATTGTAAGCAAAACGGCCCTCTTTGGTTACATAATCCACTATGCCTTTATTAAATAATTGCTCGCGATGTTCTTCATCATAATTACCCGTTAACACTATGCTGGGAATATTTTTACTGAGTACATAATCCACTACCTCACCATTAGGAGCATCAGGCAAGTTGATATCAACCAGTGCCGCAAAAATATCGCTATGCTGGGCGATAAGCGCTACAGCCTGGGCCATACTTGCAGCAAAGATTGACTGATATTGGGGGAGCTGCCCCAGTAAATGGCGCAATACCTTTATCACCATCTCGCTGTCTTCTACGACAAGAATTTTTTTCATCAGAAACACTCGATAAATCAACTCGATAATGATTCAGTGTAGTCAAGCTTTTACAAAAAGCCCTAATTTGACTAGGTTTACACAGAGAACAGAGCTTAAAAACCAGATAATTAGGGGTATTTGGCTTATCTCATCTGCTATGGGAGCGCAGAGGCAAGATGAAAGGCAAGACGAAAATCAAGATGTTGATGCGGGAGTTATGCAGTAACCGTCGTTTTATTATGTTCACGAATTGACTCATAAATAGCGGCGACAACAATGATGGCACCACCAATAAAAGTAGAAAGATCAGGCACACTGTGAAGAAAAAATACACCATAAATGACACCGTACACCGGCTGCATACAACCAACCAAACCAACGGTTTTAGCCTTAAGAAAACGTAATGAATAACCAAACAGGGAATGCGCAAAAGCAGTAAACACAACACCGAGAAGTACCAACAACCACCAGTCAAAATGCGACGGAATATGCGTTGATGTGAGTAGCACAGGTGTCATTAACAAAGCCACGATTAACACCTGGTAACTCATGGAACGCGCGGCAGATTGTTTACTGAACCAATACCCTAACAGTAGGTTACGCAGGGCAAATGTAAATGCAGAAAGGATGCCCCAAAGTACGCCTTGAGTCATATTATTGGTAAGATTAAATTCAGGAACCAGAAAGAAAACACCTACAAATACCCACAAACCTATGACGATATCGCGCCAATCAATACGCGTTCTTTTCAGCAGCGGCTCCATAAATACCGTCATCACCGGATACACATAAAGTGAAAGCATGCCTACGGCAATATTGGCAACCTGCATGGAATGAAAGAAAGTAATCCAGTGCACGCACAACAATGCACCTAGAATAATCATGCGGGGATAATCACGTGTAGATTGTAAGCTAATGCTACTTTCACGCCACCATACCCATAAAAACAAGATTACAGCAGCAACCCAGGTACGATAACCGGTGATATCCCAAGCAGGTAATTGAATAATTTGCGAGAACAAACCCGTGGCCGCCATCATAAATGCACTGATGTGCAATGTGATTAACGCCGATTTTGAAGAGGGCATAACTCGATTCACTTAATAGTTGATCAACTTGTTTGCTCTGCAAGCAGTGCTAATAACACCCTTAGCGCGGACGGCCACCGGTACGATTTCCATTACGATTGCCATTGCGGCTAGTCCGCGCTCCAGAACGATTGCGCTCATCGCGCTGAGTTTTTGGTGCGGGTGGTAATTCTGGCGGCGCAAGCAGTAAATACTCTGGTGGTTGTTCGCATTTAATTTCAGCGCCTAACAATTTTCCAATCGGCTCCAGCAGTAAAGCATCATCTTCACAGGCAAAACTGATCGATGTGCCTAACTTACCAGCGCGGCCTGTACGGCCAATGCGATGAACATAATCTTCGGGCTCTTCTGGTAACGTAAAATTCACCACATGGCTAATGCCGCTGATGTGAATACCCCGCCCCGCTACATCGGTTGCGACCAGCACTTTTATCTCACCACTTTTAAAAGCATCCAGTGTAGAGACACGTTTGTTTTGGGCAATTTCACCGGATAACAGACCGGCATTAACACCATGACGCTGTAATTTTTCTTGCAAGTCACGGCATTCATCGCGGCGATTAGCAAACACAATCATGCTCTCGGCATGCTCTTGCTGAATAAGGTTATACAAGAGCGTGTACTTTTCTTCGGTAGAAACCAAATAAATATGTTGATCAACTGAATCTGTCGCGACATTTTCAGGCTGAATATCAATCGTAATCGGCTCGAACGTCCATTGCTCAACGAGGTTGCGCACATCGTCAGTAAAAGTAGCGGAGAAAAATAGCGTTTGGCGATCCTCACGTTTCGGCGCTTGACGAACAATTTGCCGTACCTGTGGAATAAAACCCATGTCTAACATGCGATCTGCTTCATCAATAACCAGAACTTCGAGCTGATCCAGATACACATCTTTGTTGCCACAGAAATCTAACAAACGCCCCGGTGTTGCCACCAAAATATCGACAAGATCATCGTGCAAATGACGTTGTTGCTTGGTGTAATCCATGCCACCCACTAAAGTATGAATTTTTAAGTCAGTGTATTTACACAGCAGTTTTGCATCGTCAGCAATTTGTATAACCAGCTCGCGAGTAGGAGCAATAATCAATGCCCGTGCTTCGCCGGCATAACGTTTTTCCGCAATAGGATTTTTCAATAAATCATCAATAATTGCCGTTAAAAATGCTGCCGTTTTCCCTGTCCCTGTTTGCGCTTTGCCAACAACGTCCTGACCGCGTAACGCGTAGGGCAAAGATTGCGCTTGAATGGGTGAACAATATTGAAAATCTAAATCGGCAATTGCATGTAGTAATTCGTTCGCTATATCAAAATCGCAGAAACGGGTTTTGCCATCAACGGCTTCAACCACAAAGGAGGCTGGGTCCCAAGGCGTTAATGGGATAGATGGCGCGGAGCTTTTAGGTGGCCGCGCTGCCGTAGAGCGTGCAAGAGCTTGCGCCGAACGGTTGGATTTATGTTGGGGCTTTTTATGCTCACGACCGGTATGATTTTTGTCGCCCTGGGGATGTCCTGAATTTTTAGGAGCTGCCATTTTAGAAGCTGAAGCTTTAGAATTTACCTGAGCCTTATGCTGACTGCTAGCCAATTGCGATTGCGACTGCTGTGAATGCGACTGTTGTGATTGCGACTGCGATGAAGTTTGTGCAGTGTCGGAACCCAGGATTTTTTTGAAAAATTTGCCGATCAAGATCTTCTACCTACTGAATAAAAATTGTGCGAAGTATACCTTATCCACCAAGTAAAAGGCGCTAAACCACTGGCTTAGCTGACTAGATCCCCTTAAAATTGCCCAGAAAATCCTACTGGAGCCGCAAAATGCGCATTCACTCACTACAACACGTTGCCTTTGAAGATATTGGCAGCATGCAACAAGACTTAAAACGTGAGGGCCACAGCCTAACCACCACCCATTGGTACAAGGGTGAACAGGCTCCCGAAGTAGATTCGCTTGATGTATTGATTATCATGGGCGGCCCCATGGGAGTTTACGATGAAGCTAAACACCCATGGCTCGCAGCTGAAAAAGTTTTTTTAGCGGCCTGCATTGGTGCAGGTAAAAAAATAATCGGTATTTGTCTGGGCGCACAACTTATTAGCTGCGTATTAGGTGCAAAAGTACGGCCTAATACGCACCGCGAGATTGGCTGGTTTCCGCTTACCATTAATCCTTCAGCTGGCAATAATCCCATTGCGAAAATATTGGCAAATTGTGCCCAAGTTTTTCATTGGCATGGCGATACATTTGAGTTACCTGCAGGCGCAACATTAATTGCCAGCAGTGCTGCCTGTGCGCACCAAGCTTATGTTATTAACGAACAGATTTATGCGTTTCAATTTCATTTGGAAACAACTGAAATTTCAGCAACCGCACTTATTGGAAATTGCGCAGAGGATTTAGATAATTCAACCTATGTACAAACAGCTAAACAAATAATGCAAAAGACAGAAAATTTTACTGCAATTAATAAAGTGATGAGTTGCGTGTTAGATAATATTCTACAATAAATATTATGCAGCGACACCAAAAAGGTGACCAATAGTTCCCGTCATTAACATTGCCAGTGCGCCCCATAGAGTCACGCGTAAAGCACCTTGCGGAATCTTCGCGCCACCGACCTGTGCAGCTAATCCGCCCAACACCGCTAATGCGATTAATGAAACTATAACCGTAGCCGGGATTAAAAATGTTTGCGGAATTAATATATTTTGCGCGGCTAGAACCGTAATGAATAGTGGAACACACGCACCCACAGAAAAAGTTGCAGCTGATGCCAATGCCGCCTGAAGTGGGCGTGCCACCATAAAATCAGTAATACCCAACTCATCGCGTGCGTGCGAACCTAAAGCATCATGCGCAGTTAATTGCACTGCAACCTCAAGTGCAAGTCCACGCTCCAGCCCACGCATCACATATATTTCCGTGAGCTCACGCAACTCTGCTTCAGGTTCAGTTTCCAACTCAACTAGTTCACGTGCCAAGTCAGCAGTTTCAGTATCCGCTTGCGAGCGCACAGAAACATATTCACCTGCGGCCATGGAAAGTGCACCTGCCACCAAGCCCGCAACTCCAGTCAACAATACGACATGAAGTTCAGCCTGTGCCGCAGCCATACCCATCATCAAACTTGCGGTTGAAATAATGCCGTCATTTGCACCCAACACTGATGCCCGCATCCAACCAATATGATGAATCCTATGAAATTCGCCATGACGCATAATTGAAATCCACTACTATTTTTCAGGAACGACATACTACCCCATTTACACGTAATAGTTAATTTCCACTTGTCCCGTTATTTAACGCACTAAAGCTCATAAATTTACCGTTCAGCTGATTTACCATTCGACTTAAAGGCGCAAGGAATCAAAATTCAAGGCTGATTCAACAACGCAGGTCAAACGATTTAATTCATGCTCTCTCAGTTCATCAATATTAATCACTGCCGTAAGATCAATACCAGCCCAGCGTAATATTTTTTTACAGGAATCCGACGTATCAAATAAGCCGTGCAAATAAGTTCCTAATACCTGCCCATCGTCACTAATAGCACCATCTGCCACTAATTGGTTTTGATTATTAAAATATAATGCAGGATTTTTTAATCCATTGCCTTGACTAATACCGCAATGGATTTCGTAACCGGAAACTGCTGTGGACTTATCCCATAACAAACCCTGTTGTTGACGCAGTATTTTATGAGGAGTTAAGGTAGTTTCAATATCTAAAAATCCCAAGCATTGGGAGCTCCCAAGATTACTTTCAATGCAGTCAGGATCAAGAATTTTATTTCCCAGCATTTGCATGCCGCCACAAATACCAATCACTTTTCCGCCGTAGCGTAAATGGTGTTTGAGATTCTGATCCCATTCTTGCTCGCGCAGAAACTGAAAATCCGCTTGCACATTTTTACTACCGGGAATAATAACTAAATCGCACGCAGGAATTTTTTGCTGTGGGCCGACCCATTCAAACTGAATATCAGGGTGGAGACGCAGGGAATCCATATCCGTATGATTTGAAATACGCGGCAACGCAAGTGCTGCTATGCGGAACTTCACATCCTTTTTCTGCTGCCCTAAGGTCAATGCATCCTCTGCATCCAACGCTAACCCTTGAATAAAGGGAATAACCCCTAGCACAGGTTTACCGGTTTTTTTCTCCAGCCAATCAAGGCCCGACTGCAATAAACTCATATCGCCGCGAAAACGATTAATCACAAAACCTATTACACGTTTTTGTTCAGATTCACTCAACAATTCTAGCGTGCCCACCAAATGTGCAAACACTCCGCCGCGATCAATATCAGCAATAATAATCACCGGGCAATCTACCTTCTCGGCAAAACCCATATTCGCAATATCGCGATCACGTAAATTAATTTCCGCAGGGCTACCGGCACCTTCCACTACAATCACATCATATTGTGCTTGCAAGCGGCGATAAGATTCAAGCACCGCATTCATCGCATGCGTTTTATAATCGTGGTAAATAACTGCATCCATATCACCCACAGCTTTGCCATGAATAATAATTTGCGCTTTAGTATCGCTGGTGGGTTTTATAAGAATTGGGTTCATATCCGTATGAGGTTTTAAACCAGCTGCTTGCGCTTGTAAGGCTTGTGCGCGGCCAATTTCACCACCGTCTTCCGTAACCGCAGAATTCAGCGCCATGTTTTGTGGTTTAAAAGGAACTACCGAAATACCACGATTTTTAAACATGCGGCATAGCGCAGCCACGAGAGTTGTTTTGCCGGCATCCGATGTAGCACCTTGAATCATTATTGTTTTAGACATAATGATTTATCATCACCACTCAATACCCTTCTGTGCTTTTATGCCGCTTTCAAACGCATGTTTAATCGCTTTCACTTCGCTAAAAGTATCAGCCAAATCTTGTAAATACTGTTTGGCACCGCGCCCGGTAATAATTACGTTTTGATTAATCGGGCGATTTTGAATAGCAGTAATCACTTTTTCTTTATCCAGATATTTATAGTTGAGCATATAGGTCAATTCATCCAGCAATACTAAATGAATTTCCGGATCGCTAAATACATGCTCACATTCTGCCCAGGCCTTTTCAGCAGCAGCTTTATCTTGCTCTGCATTTTGTGTTTCCCAGGTAAAACCTGTGCCCATGACAAAATATTCCAGCTTAGAATTTTCACCACGAAAAATACTTTCGGTTAAAAAGTTTTTTTCGCCGCATTCCCAAGTACCTTTAATAAACTGCACAATCGCAACTTTATAACCATGGCCTAAACAGCGCAGCGCTGTGCCAAAACCAGAACTGCTTTTGCCTTTTCCATCCCCGGTTAATACAATCACCACACCGCGATCTTCGGTGGCGCGGGCAATTTTAGCATCGACAATTTCTTTGCGTTGCTGCATGCGTTCTTGATGACGCTGGGCTTTTTCATCAGTCATAGATCACCTCTGTACAAGATGTAATTTTTTACGAACTATCGAGCTAAAATAAGGGCGCGATACCCCCGCCCTATCCTCTAAAAACCATAGCTTAAAAGCGATAACTTACATGTGCGTTATAGCCGCGTCCTGGCTGTGGGAACTGACCATAAATACTATTGTAGTCAGCGTACTGCTCGTTAGTAATATTCTTCAAACGCAAACCTAATTCTAAGCCACTAACGTCCCAAAGAATATTGAAATTAAATAAGGTTACTGCAGCAATCTTTGGCGATGTATTTTTATAATCATCACCATGGATACGTGCACCCACATAATTCGCATCAAAAGAGGCCGTTATATTTTCAATAAAATTAAACACCAATCCAATATTAGCCATATTTTTTGGCACGAATGGAACAGCCTTACCCTTAAGATTTCCAGACGTTAAAGATGCATCCGTGTAAGTATAGTTACCGCGCAAACTAAATTGCTCCGTTAGTTGCACATTGCCATCAAACATAAAACCTTGACGTTCGGATTTTGGTAAATTGATATTGCGGTATGCAATAGGATCGAAGGTGATTTCATTATCGAGTCCCATGTGGTAAATACTGTACTTAACACTGGCAGCTTTATCAGACCAAGCAACACCAGCTTCCTGTGATTTACTGGTTTGTACATTCAAAAAATCAATGCCCGGTAATGTAAAATTATTTTCGTCAGCATTTGCAAAACGGAACCCGTCTGCAGAGCGCGCAAAAACACGCCATGCCGAATCGATTTGGTAATTTACTCCCAACTCTTCAGCATTCAAACTGAGGCTTCTGTTTTTTTGGACAGGATTAAAATTAGTGTCATAAGCTTTGCGATTAGTGTCATCTACACTTGAATGACGGCCACCCAAAGTTGCTGTCAGCTTTTGCGTTATGGGATAAATAACTTGCGCATAAATGCCATCAACGGCTTGGGTTATGTCATTGAAACCATCTTTAGTCGAGTAATCTGCATTCGCTTTATCATAACCGAAGGTGATCACCGAGTTACCATGTGCCGTTGCAATATTACCTACAACACGCGGCGTAATATTTTTTACGCGCATTTCATAAATAACTGCATAAGGCGCATACTTTGCTCCCGTATGATAGTAATCATCATACAAATAATTACCTGTTTCATCGCGATCGGCATATTCACCTAATAACTTCCAGCCTTCGATAAAATCAACTTCACCACCCGCACGCTTTAAATCAGTATCTTGATTAGAAAAATCATTGGGTGAATAAGTGATGCGCGGATTAACTGCGACGTCTTGATCTGATAAAACGCCAGCCAAACGTAAATTATCTTTGATTTTTTGTTGTTCGATAAATACTTTGCCGGCATCAAAATTAAAACCAATATTGCCCAACACATTAGTCACCGCAGATTGATTGTTATCGCGATAATCATCAGCATTGCGTTTTTGCGCACTGAAACTGTAGCTCAATCCGTTTTCAAACCCCTGAATTACACTTGCGGTGTAATTTTCTAAGTTATCAGTGCCTTTTTCAGCAGTCATTGAACCTTTAATTTCGCCTGCTTTAGCATGACGAGTAATGACATTGATAACGCCACCAACTGCTTGATCACCGTAAAGTACGCCCGCACTACCTTGAATAATTTCAATGCGCTCAATATCTTTTAATGCAACTGTGTTTAACGCAGGGCCAGCGAGAGTTGGATTATTTAATTTACGACCATCAACCAATACCAAAGTATTATTCGCTGCAGTAGCAGAAAAACCGCGCATTGAAACAGATACATTTCGGCTACCACTGCCATCGGCATCCTGAATTTGAATACCGGCTTGCGTACGCAACACTTCAGCAATAGTTGTTGCACCACTGATACGAATTTGCTCGCTATCGATAACCACAATTTGCGTAGCTACAGGCATTTGTGGGCCTTCACTACGAGTAGCACTGACGTATATAGTTTCGATTTTTTCTTCGGCGGCAAATGCTGTATTTGCTAAAGGCTGAAATAAAAACATAGCGCTAAGGCCAGTTAAAGCAAAGATTTTTGTAGACATAAGATTCCTCAATCCAAAAAGGGATGAGGGAGGGGAAGTGGGAAAAATGCGCAAAGCTCTAAACAATAAAGCTACATAAAACACAGAATTTCCACTGATGTTGCCCTCCGCGACATCGTGAATAAACGGTTTTGAGGCTGGTATCGGACTTATGCATTCACTGTAAAATAGTGGCATTTACCGTTGCGGGGGCAGTGTCGGCTTTGCTAATTTTCTAGCGCACCTACTTCCCATTTAATTTGACGCTAACCCTACCTTAGCTGTTATAACATTAGTTATTACAGCAATTGGCGCGCCAAACACCTCAAGTGCGCAAGGTACGGGGTTGAGGGAAATGAGTCAAGCAGCAAAAGCTGATTTTTATTCTGGCCTAAAACCTACTAATGAGAAACAGATAAAGAATACTATTCAATTCAAAACACGCCGTGACAAATTGCAGGAGCAATTTGCACAACTTGGTTGCCAAAGGCGAAGCGCATGGACGCGATGAGTGAATATATCCCTATAGGCTCTAATCGGCATCCATGCCTCATAAGGTTTTGAATCAAACAGTGTTCTCTATTTCTGCCCCGTTAGTAAGTCACACCAATCCACTTCACCACAGGCAGCGCACCCTCGTAATTCCCTATTTCAATTCTGGTGTTACTTGCATAATCAATATGCACCTGTTTAAACAAGTTCGCGTTGCGCCAATCGATTTGTAAAATATGCGCGAGAATAATTCTAATGACGCCACCATGACAGACAATAAGATGATGTTGGCCGGAATTTTTCTGGGTCAATATTTCCCATGCTTGAATAACACGCTGCGCAAAAAATGCTAAGGTTTCACCTTCAGGCGGATGCGTTAAAAAGGGTGAATTCCAAAAAATCTCAAGCTGTTGCCATGTATTATTTGTGTGATCAAAAGGAACCCCATCCCAAGTGCCAAAGTGCATTTCTTTTAATTGCGATTCTAGTTGTAGGGGAATTGTGTGCTGTATAGAAAATTCCTGAGCAAGAGTAGCGCAGCGAATTAAAGGCGATGTAATAATACAATCTACTGTTAATTGTGCGTGAATTTTCTCAATGGCATTTTTCAGGTCAATATAACCTTGTGCGCTTAGCGCTATATCTGTATGACCATATAGTGCCGGCTCACCATTTACTTTTCCGTGACGTATTAAGGTAAATGTTTTAGTGACCATGGGTTTCATTCTTGAGCACTAAGGGTAAGCCAGCAGCAATAAAAAATACTTGGTTCGCAGCTTGTGCGACTTTTTGGTTGAGTCGGCCAGCTTCATCAACAAATTTTCGGTTAATATTTCCCATGGGGATAATGCCCAAACCAACCTCATTGGCGACAAAAATAATAGTGGCCTTACATTTGAGTGAAGCTGCGATTAATTTTTCAAATAATAAATCAAAATTTTGGTCAGGAAAATGAAACAATTGATTGTTTAGCCATAGAGTTAAACAATCCACCAAAATAGCTTGGTTATTATTACCCTCTTCTATTAATACAGAAATTAAATCTAATGGAGATTCGAGCACTCGCCACTCACTGGGACGATTTTGTTGATGGTGAGCTATGCGCTCGGCCATTTCACTATCCAATGCAGTAGCGGTGGCTATATACAAAACAGGAGCCTGGTTTGCACTCGCTAACTGCTGTGCAAATTTTGACTTTCCAGAGCGAGCACCACCTAAAACAAGTGTAATCATAATACTAAAGCCCCAACCTGGTACTTATCAATAACAGCAACGCATAAATAATGAGTTCAGTAACTTGTTGCGCAGCACCTAAACAATCACCTGTATAACCGCCAAGCTGTTTTATAAAATAAAATTTACCCGCATAACGCACGAACATTAATACACAACATAATAGTAAAGCGCTCTGCCAGAGTAGGAGTAAAAATATCGGTAGACCAGTGACAAGTAAAATTAACAGATCCGTTTTGGATTGGTTATTAGCGAGCGGTTTAATTTTACTGCTATCAATATCGGCCACATATGTCATATCGAAAATTAAACTGGCTGCCACAGCGCGCGAAAGTGCATAGGCGACAATAATACTGTATGCGATATAACTGCTTTCAACCAATAATAAATATTTTCCCATCAGTACCATGATTAAGGCTGCAGCACCATAAGTACCAACACGGCTATCTTTCATAATGTTAAGTTTTTTTTCAATCGTGTAGCCACCACCAAAACCATCTGCGGTATCGGCCAGGCCATCCTCATGAAATGCGCCCGTTAATAGCAAGCTAAATACCATCGTCAGCCAAAGGCTTATATTGATCGACAAAAACAAATGCACTATGCAAAAACAACTCGCTACCAATATGCCTAGCAGCCAACCGACTAAGGTGAAATAACGGCTAGAGCGATTTAAATTTTCCGGTGAATAGACAACCCAATGTGGCATAGGAATGCGGCTAAAAAAACCTAGCGCCAGAAAAAATAAATTTACTTGTTGTTTAATGCCTTTCAGTTTTTGTTCAATAAAGTTCATTAAACGGTAACACCCGCACTTTCAAATGTTGCCATATCATTATAAAAACTAATCGCCGCTCTAATCAGTGGCAATACCAGTGCTGCACCAGTGCCCTCACCTAAACGCAAACCTAAATTTAATAATGGCTTTGCCTTCAGCATAGACAACATTAATTGGTGGCCTGCTTCTTCAGATTGATGTGCAAAAATCATGTAGTCGCGCGCCTTAGGATTAAATTGCACCGCAAGTAGTGCCGCTGCACTCACAATAAAACCATCAACCACAATCATTTTTCCGGCCTTTGCGGTAGCGAGCATGGCACCACAAATTTGTGCGATTTCAAAACCGCCCACCTCAGCAATAACATTAAGTGGAGTTTTATCGGTAATACGTGCAACTGCTTTCGTCACTAAGGTGATTTTTTTTACCAGCTGTTCGGGATTAATTCCCGTCCCCAAACCAACACAATTCGCAATGGGGGCATTACTCAACGCAGCTAAAATTGCCGCAGCGGAACTGGAATTAGCAATGCCCATTTCACCGAAGGCCAGCAAGTTTGAGCCATTATTGATTTCGCGCTCTGCCAGCTGCGCACCAAATTGTAATGCTTGTTCTGCCTGGGCAAGGGTCATAGCAGCTTGTTGTGAAAAATTGTGCGTACCTGCGGCAATGCGTTGGTTAATCAAATTGGCTGGCGGCGGTATGATTTCAAATTTAATACCCGCATCAATAACTTTTAGCGGTAAATCATTGCTGCGACAAAAACAATTTATCGCAGCACCGCCAGCTAAAAAATTCAACACCATTTGTTGAGTAACCGCGCTCGGGGCAATACTCACACCTTCATCAGCAATACCATGATCACCGGCAAACACCAACATCAATGGACGCGTAATAACGAGCTTATTAGTTTTTTGAATCAAGGCAATTTGTAGCGCTAATGTTTCAAGTTGACCCAATGCACCGAGCGGTTTTGTTTTTTGGTTGATGTTGTTAAGAATTTTTTCCTGCATAGCATTATCCACTGGGTTGATCTGCCATTGTGCTGTCATATTTTTCTCTAGAATTTTAAATTGTTTGAATTAATATTTATGATGCTCTGGCTGCAGATTATTCCAGTCGTTTTCTGGGAATAATGACTATGCCTTCTTCGCGGCAATCTACATAAGCACTAACGCCATAAACCTGCGCAAGATTTTCAGGTGTTAATACGTTTACGGGTTCCCCTTCAGCAATAATTTTTCCATTATGCAATAGAATTAAACGCGAACAAAAACGCGCTGCCAAACTTAAATCATGTAAAGCAGCGATAACTGCGCCGCCACTTTGAGCATGGGCTTGCAATAATTCCATTACATGTAATTGATGGTATACATCCAATGCCGCGATGGGCTCATCGGCGAGGATTAATTGCGGACAGCCGGCAAACACACGCGCTAGTAACGCCCGCTGTAATTCACCACCGGATAATTCTGTTATAGGCCGATCAGTCAATGTGTCCACATCGGTCATAGATAACGCCTTGGCAATCGCAACCTCATCTGCGGGCGATGGAGCTATAAAATTCTCATTCCAGGGTGAGCGACCAAGCGCAACTAAATTTTTTACACTGAGGGGCCACACCGGCGTTTCGTGCTGTGCTAAATAGGCCATAAAGCGGGCACGCTGTTGCGGCAGTATTTTATTAATAGCGGTAGCTTGCTCGCCGATTACTTGCTTGCCAATAGTTTGCTCACCGATTACCAGTGTAACATCCCCGGATTGTAATTTTATTAAGCCCGCCAGCATACGTAAAAGTGAACTTTTCCCCGCGCCATTGGGGCCAATTAATCCCACAAATTCATTGCTGCGAATATTGACATTAACATCGTCAATCACCGTTTTCTTGCCGAGCTTAAGACGCAATGCTTTAGCAGTAAGAAAAACATTTCCAGTTAAGCTATTTCTTTCAGTTAATTGGCTGTTTTCAATAGCATGGTCGTGGGGCATTAATAGCGTCATGATTTAGATCCAGCGCGAACGCGTTTTTAAAATTAACACCAGAAAAAATGGCCCACCTAATAATGAAGTAACCACACCTAGTTTTAATTCGCGTGCAACATCTAACTGTCGTACAAAAATATCTGCCAATAATACTAATAAAGCTCCACCCAGTGCACTTACTAATAATAAGCGTCCCGGTTTGTAACCCACCAAGGGACGCAGTAAATGTGGTACCACTAAACCCACAAAGCCAATGCTGCCACTTACCGCGACACTTGCTCCAATGCACAACGCCAAACCAATAAATAATATATTGCGTTCACGCTGCGGATGAAAACCTAAGGAGGTAGCGGTTTCTTCGCCCAAACTTAACGCATCTAAAAAACGGTAGCGACTGAATAACAACAGCCAACCCATTGCAATAAAAGGTGCGGCAATATAAACATGATGAATATTGCGATTAGCCAATGAGCCCATTAGCCAAAATATAATTTCCTGTAATGCAAATAAACTCGGGGCAAAATTTAATGCTACCGCAATCATCGCACCAGCAATTGCGTTAATGGCAACACCTGCGAGAATTAACGACAACACACTACTACCTGATCCAGCTAATAAATAGACAAATAGCAATGCTACAAATGCCCCCGAAATAGCTGCGCAGGGCAACCAATACCAGGCACTCGCCGCAAACCCAAAATACAACACAATGACTGCGCCCAACGCTGCACCACTGGAAACACCGAGTATTCCAGGCTCTGCAAGTGGGTTGCGCAATAAGCCTTGCATAGCTGCACCAGCCAAACCCAGTGAACCGCCAACCAATACTGCTAGTACTACACGCGGTAAACGAATACCCCACACTACCGTTTGATGCAGCGATTCAGTACCAGCGTATAAATCCTTGATTGCTTGCATAATCGAAATTGAATGACTACCGATACTGAGCGACGCAAGAAAAGCACTGACTACCGCCAGCACCAGAAAAATTATTAATAATGAAAACCTGTGTTTTTGCACATCAAACCTTTTTAGTCATAGTTAAATTTTTTGTAGGAATATAAATACTATTAGAGCTCACTAACGCGTGTCCGCAATTCTTTAATAACATCTGCCAGCACTGGTGCACTGCATACGGAAAAAGATGATGGTAGCGCAATAATACGGGTGTTATTTTTTCGTAAAGCTGGATGCTTTATATATTCACGCGCAAGCGAAAACGCCTCAACGTCTGAAGACTCAACGATAATGACTTGCGGTTGTGCAAGAATTAATTCTTCAAGATCAATTTGTTTAAAGCCACTAATATGTTTATCTAAGGCTAAATTATGAAGGCGTGCATGCAGCATCAACTCGTTTTCAAGAGTATCGCCTCCCACAACAACACCGTTTGATGAATACCAAAAAGCATTAAGTTGTTTCGTCTGGCGATGTTGTTCTGCATCCAACAATAGTAGCTGTTGCTCGATATTGTCAGCCATAACTTCAGCTGCATTTTCATTGCCAACTAATTTGCCAAAATGACGAATGTGCGCCGTTATATCGTCAATGCTGCGTGGTAGCGGTAAAACTTCAACGTGAAATTTAAGTTGTTTTAATAAAGTTACAAGCTCAGCTGAGCTAAACTCTCCAGCAAGAATTAAATCCGGGTTGCGCGGCACAATGTCTTCTGCCAAACCACGATTTAAAAAAATCCCTTTAATTTGCTCAGTAAAGGGTGAGAACTGTGGATTAGCGGATAAATAATAAAGTGAATCTATACGTGAGCGCTCCACCAACTTTAACAACAAGCCATCCAGACATAAATTAATCGATACTATTTTCTGTGCAGAAGACGCTAATTGTGGCGACAACTGTGAAGATTGTTGTAGAGACCGTTGTGAAGATAAGTGCGAAGAAAGTTGTGAAGATAGCTGCAATGAATTATCAGCAGCGGATGCAACAGACGTTAACAGCAGCGCAGCTATTGCGATAAACGAAATAAAACTGCACATTTTTCTAATACTCGATAAAAAGAGAGCCTTTGAATAAACTCGGTGAACAGTGGGTCAATATTTTTTGTACAAAATTATAAAGGATTTAACCAAGCCGCACCGCGTACACCACTCGAATCACCGTGCGCGGCAGGCACAACAGGCGTATTGCATTCACCACCAACCACATAGTTGCCTAAAAGCTTAGGCACTACGGTATAAATTTCCGTAATATTAGAGGCACCGCCATCGAGCACAATGATATCAGGATCCATGATATTAAGGCCGGCCTTGGCAGGCAATACCCGCACCACAACCAGTACCAATAATGCCAGCGAAAACCACATCATAACCACGGCCCGCACCATCAGTTGCCTCAGACACAGCAAGACAATTGGCATCATTGGTAATTTTTACTGAGCGGCCCAAACGCGCAGATAAATCTTTTTGAAAGGGCTGACCATTGAGCCAGGTTGAATTAGCATTTTCCACAGAGCCTGTTTGACTTGATACAGTACCGGGAATGCCCACTCCGACAGGCAAGTTACCCTGCCCGGCAGCGGTTTCCGCGTCTGCCACCAAGCCCGCAATATCGCGCAGTGTAGCAGTGTAATTGTCACGCGCAGTAGGGATACTGGCGCGAAATAACTCCTGGCTATTGCCATCCAATAATATGACTTCAGTATTGGTACCGCCAAGATCAATACCAATGCGAAAATCCATCATGTGAGGCCCTGATAAAGGAAGGTGGCAATTATAAGTTTGTACTCTGGAGGAGGCAAATTAAGGTTTTACTGAATGGCCATTTAATTCAACTGAGCTACACTTAATTCAATACTTAATTCAATACTCAAGCTCATTAACTCTAACTTGAAGAAAGCTCATGACTGAAGAACGTCGCCGCTTTAGCCGTATTGATTTTGATGCCCGGGTAGAGATTGCACAGGGCACAAATCACTGGCAAGCGCAATTACTCGACATTTCACTTAAAGGCGTGTCACTCGCTAAAATGGGGCCCTATCAAGTGGACACTAGCACGCCCTTACTGGTAAAAATTATTTTATCAGATCAAAGTTGTATTGCTATGTCGACACAGCTTATTCAGCAAACCATCGAACAACTACGTCTTGCCTGTCACATTATTGATATCGATAGCGTAAGCCATCTACGCCGACTTATAGAATTGAATCTTGGTGACGCACAAGCCGCTGAACGTGAGCTCTCAGAATTATTTGGCGGCCATGAATAACGTGTAACTGTTTACAACCTGATACTTTGAATAAAGAGCATTTGTGAATAAACAACAGCTGTGAATAATTTGGTAACGATGCATAACTAAAAAGGAATCAACCATGGTAGATAATCGCAGAGAACACACTCGTTATCCCTTGCGCGCTTTTGCTGAGTTGGATAACTCGGGCCAAAAATGGGCGGCCCATGTATTAGATATTTCTTCGCAGGGCGCACGCATAGCTTTGCTTGATGATCACAACTTTGTTGCTGGCGATACGGTGCGATTTAATATTGAATTACCGGCAGATAAAAATCCTGAAGGAATACCACTTTACCTCCACTTAAACGGCATCATTGCCCATCGTCACAAACATATCCTGGGAATTTTTTATCAACCCGCCAGCGATCTTGATGCGGAATTATTAAATTTCTTACTCGCTAATTTTGAATAATTTTATAGCCTCATGGCGCCCACTATGTTTAATCCTAACCGTAATTGGATCCTTTGCCGGCAACTATTACTATTATGCGTTTATCTATGTTGCGTGCGTGCTAACTCTGCAATTGCCAGTACTCAATATATTTTCATTCCTGACGCAATGTCGCACGACCACATCGACCTCAATTATTACCCGGAAGAATTGCTGAAATTAGTATTACAAAAAACCGACGCTACCTACGGAAGAACTGAAATAAAATTTTACCCTTTGATTATTGGACGTAATCGCGCAAGAGCCGTTCTAATGAACAAACTGGGATTAGATGTTATCTGGAGCTCATCTACTCACCAACGCGAAGAACAATTGCTAGCAATAAAATTTAATTTATTTAAAGGCATCAATGAATATAAAATTTTACTCATTCGTAACGAAGATCAAGAAAAATTTGCCAAGGTACAAACCTTAGCCGATTTACGTCATTTTAAAGCAGGAACAGGTACACATTGGCAAGATACCCAGGTATTAACCTTTAACAACATACCCTTTGTAACCTCGTGGAATTACGAACCTTTGTTTAAGATGCTCGCTGCAAAACGCTTTGATTATATGGTGCGCGGCTCACAGGAAATTTCGAGTGAATTAGTTCTCCACCCCACCTTACCCTTAATGGCCGAACAGACCTTATTACTCCATTACAAACAACCGTTGTACTATTTTGTTCACAAAGACAACACCATACTGGCAGAACGTATTCTCCGCGGATTAAATTTAGCACAAGCTGATGGCAGTTTGGACGCGTTATTAGAGAGTGTACCTGGTTATATTGCGTTAGATGAATTACATAGCAAGCAACGTAGAGTGTTTGAACTGGCAGACCCCGAATAACCGGGCGAAGAGAAAAATAACTGATTAATATTATCTAATTTGTAAAACATTACAACGCATCCAAAGCTTCTTGCAAACTTTTTACAGCAATCACTTCAATACCTACGGTTTTTTCACGCGGCGCATTGGCAAAGGGAATAATAGCTTTTTTAAAACCATGTTTCGCTGCCTCACGTAAACGTTCTTGTCCACTCGGCACAGGGCGAATTTCACCGGATAACCCTACCTCACCAAACACCATTAAATCTTGCGGCAAGATGCGATCGCGAAAGCTTGAAACAATGGCTAACAATACCGCTAGATCAGCGCTGGTTTCCATCACCCGCACACCACCAACAACGTTTACAAATACATCCTGATCACCAACCATTATGCCGCCGTGGCGATGTAACACTGCGAGCAGCATTGATAGCCGAACTTGATCCATACCCACAGCAACACGGCGCGGATTGCCCAGGTGACTATCATCTACCAGCGCTTGAATTTCTATCAACAGTGGACGCGTGCCTTCCCACATAACCATTACTACTGAACCTGAAGACTCTTGTTCGGCGCGCTGTAAAAAAATCGCAGATGGATTATTCACTTCGCGCATGCCTTGTTCGGTCATCGCAAAAACGCCGAGCTCATTCACCGCACCAAAACGATTTTTGCTACCGCGCAGCGTGCGAAAGCGCGAATCGTTATCGCCCTCTAATAATATTGAGCAATCAATCATGTGCTCTAATACTTTGGGGCCTGCGAGCGACCCATCCTTGGTAACATGGCCAACTAAAATAACCACAGTGCCAGTTTGTTTTGCAAAACGTGTCAGGTAGGCTGCGCTTTCGCGCACTTGCGACACTGAGCCAGGCGCGGAAGAAATATCTTCCATGTACACTACTTGAATAGAATCTACCACCATCACTTTGGGCGCAATTTTTTGCGCGATAGCACAGATGGCTTCCACACTGGTTTCACTTAACATTTGCAATTTGTCAGTGGGTAATCCCAAACGTTGCGCTCGCATGGCAACCTGTTGCAACGACTCTTCACCCGTAACATAAAGTGCGGGCATATTGCCCGCTAAAAAACACAATGTTTGTAACAACAAGGTGCTTTTACCGGCACCCGGGTGACCACCAATTAATACCACCGAACCCGGTACAAAGCCGCCACCCAGCACGCGATCAAATTCACCCGCGCCACTGGTAAAGCGCGGGACATCATGCAAAGAAATTTCAGCCAGTGTTTGTACTTTATTGCCACTCGCACCGCCGGCATAACCTTCAAATTTTGCAGCACGATTTGTAGGCGTGGGCCCCAGACGAACCTCAGACAAACTATTCCATGCCCCACATTCAGCACACTGTCCTTGCCATTTTTTTGAATCAGCTCCACATTCATTGCAAACAAAAGCGCTTTTATTTTTGGTATTCACAGTGGTCTCTTTTTTGGATATTTGTAAAATAAAAAAACAAAGTCATGGGAGTACATCAAGCTTCTTACTCACTAAATTTATTTTTCATCCGTCAATTTTAAATAAATTCCCAAACCAACCAACATGGCAACCGCCGCAAATAACATCAATACCGCAGACACTAAATGATCAGCTCCACCCAGTAAAGATTTAAACATTAGTAACAAAGACTCAATTGATACTGCGATCACAATGGCAGACATAAATCGGCTAATGGTGCGACGCGTTGAGCCTTCGTGATGAATATCTTTATGCAACAACACTTCTTCTTCAAGAATTGTTTTACCCAAATCAAAAATAGCGAGACCCAATGTAATCAGAATTACCGTACCGAATATTTGTATGGGTGCATCGTTATGCTCATGCACAATTTGAAACATTGCAATAGCAGCTTCATACAACAATAAGCCCGCAACCATCACCAACATAATACCGATGATGGCATAAAAAATTTGAAATAACGGGTGAACACGGCGACGAAATTCATCACCATTTAAAAAAGTGATCAGCTTTTCTAAATTGACGTTAATAACCAGGTAACCCGTTTTATCTGCCATGGTGGTGTAACGCTGTACGGTAGAAATCGCAAGCTGATGGGTAGCATTTGAGAGATATGGTGCAGTGACTGTAGACACTTTTTCATTTTTAACTGCACATGTGTAATAAGCACGGTTACTGCGATTTGAACCTAACCCTGGTTCAGTGCGTTTGGAATCATCAGTACCGGGCGCCGATGCCGAAAGAGTCGTTTGTATTCCGTGTTCATCGAGGCAATAAAGTAATTCCACAAAGGGATACGATTGGTGTAAACGATTAACCATTGTTTTAAGTTGCTCAGGCTCAGCTTCCAACTTGCGTGGCATAAGTGCGGTGACAATAGAACTTAGTAGGCGATCAATTTGCGGTTGGTATTCATCGTATTTGCGTAACAGATACAAATAATTGCGGGGTGTCATAATTACATCTCTCGTAGGCAGACTGCACAGTTTAATCATTAGTAACAATATGCTGATTAATAACAGGAGCAGTAAAATCAATAAACGTTATTGCACATAATACACAAGCTAACGAGTTATGACTGCACCTATATTTGTACCTATAACTGTACTGATAAAAAATATGCGCTGTAAAAATATATACTGTAAAAATCTGTACCGTAAAAAGAAACCCCCCAGCAAAGGCCGGGGGGTTTTCAAGAAACAAGTAACTATTTAAATTAAGGCGTTTCAACATTTCCAGGTGCTGCAGCACCCACGGCCACTTTACCCGCATTCAGAATAAAGGTAACAACTTGAGTTTGTAACTCAGTGGTAATTTGTACCTGAAGTGCAGTACTTGCCGCAGGACGCAACAATGACACATGGTCACCCGCAGTCATTTTAACGTAGCCCAATCCCAACTGTGTTTCACCAAGACCCAGTGTAGTCGCCCCCAGCAAACGGGCAAACGCCGCTGTACCTGCCAGAGGTGCACTGCTAACTGTATTAGAAATCACTTGATCATCTTTAATTTGTTGCAAGAGGATCGGCACACCTTGAGTCGCGAGCAATTGCGCAAAATTGACTGCATCACCTGAATCAAGCGTGCTTTGTGCGGCATAAACAAACTTCTCATAACTACTGGTACCAACCTTAACTCCACCGGCCGCCAAACCGGCATTAATGATGGGGCCAAATGTTGGAGAGTTAATAATGATCTGCGCAACTTGTGTGCCTGCAGACGCAAGGACTATACCGCGAATAGGGTTGAGGTTTGAAGGTAAGCCGACTAAAGCATCATTAGCAATTGCTGCCTGATTCACTGAGGTAAATGTTGTACCAATAATGCCACCCAGCGATACACCCACTACGTAAACTTTGTTCAGATCCAAACTAACACCCAGTTCGGTGAGGAAATCTTCGTTGATACCTTTCAAACTAGCATTTAGATTCAGTAAATCAACCACCCCTTCACGGTTATTATCGCGAGTATTCGCGAGGTAACCGAGGTTAGTAAATTGCGCACCAGAACCATCAGCGGCTGTAGGAGTAGCAAAGTTCATGGGCGCTGGTGCGCCGCCTGGGCCAGCCACATTGAAGTGACGCTCATGCGGGGCATTATCTCCATACAAAGTAGCGAACGGAATAATTTGACTCTTTTCAACGTTCAATGCATTTACAAAAGCACTATTTGCCGCAACACCATGAAGCGGTAAATCTATGGCAACGGTGGCGACACATTTACTGGCTAAGGTATGCGCAAGGGCGAGAGCTGATGTGCGATCACTCGTAATACCGTGTATATAAATTGCCACAGGGTAACCGGTAGTGCCAAAAATTTGTGCGCAAGTGGCTGAAGGGGCAGTAATAAATCCAGGCACCCCAGCCGCATTAGGTAGAGTGACTTGCAAAGGTATAGTTTCATCGGAAGTTTTAGCGGCAAAGGGATAACGATAGGTAACGTTAAAACTACCATTCACATCTGCTGGAAGTGTTTTACCTAAAGCGGTTGCAAGCGCTATATTTGGCGTCCAGTTTTTTGTCAAAAATGCGGCAAAAGGCAAACTACCAGGTGCCGTTTGGTAGTAAGGTAATTTGATATAGCCGGTATAAAGTTTCCCAACGTTACCCATTAATGCACCGTTAGAAAGCAAAGTAAAATCAATACCTGTAGCAGACGAAACATGCAGCGAACGTTTTTTTGGCGTTGGCAATAAACCTGCAGCATCAAGCCCCATAGCATTAGCAATAGCAGTCGCAGGTGCTATACCTGCAGCGATTTGTAATCCAGCTACAACCGCCCGAGGCGATGCCATTGCAATTAATGGAGCTCGGGGATCCGTAGTGGTGAAAGTGTAAGTTAACACTAACTTATCAATCGCGACAGCAGTGGTGGTACTAGTGACAGCCGCCAAAAAGCCACCGGCCAATTGTTCCCAACCCAAAATGGCACTGCGCACGGGTAATAAAGCATCAAGAGTTGCATAGCTTGCATCGTGCAACGCGTTGTAAGTCCAGGAGCGGGTAAGTGGCGCGCCTGACGCATCTTTAATACCGTTGGTTAAAAACACCAGGTACTTAGCTTTGGATTTGAGCGGCAATGTAGGGCGAATACGTACCACATTATTAGTACCGCCATCCAGAGAGACAACCTGAGTATCAAATGTCGCCGGGCCAACAATACCGACAATGTTCGCCGGATTCAGCGCATCGTTAGTGCCAGTATTGATTTGTATTAAAAATACAGTCTGCATGGGTAAGACAGTGGCAGGATCAACGCTGCCCTGAATCATCACATCGAAATAAGCCGATGTGGAAAAACCATCCATTACATTCAATGCGGCGCGTACTGGGTCCGTCGCCGCGCCAACATCAGCGGTGCCATCTGTAGCCGCTGCTTTCGCAAAAATAAGATCAGTGTTGAAAGGTATATCCGAAACAACTGGGTCAAAACGCGGATAGGTACCCGGCACAAAAACCGCAGCGGCAGCGGGTGGTGGTGCAGTTTCCTTTTTATCACTACCGCAACCTTGCAGGATCACGCCAAGCGATATCAAAATTAAGGAGGATAAAAAGAATTTTTTACTATTATTTTTCATAAGATTAGTTCCTGTAGTTCCTGAATAATGAGCCACCACGACTACTCATTGTAGACAGCTTTTAATGAGGCGTTAGCATTTTAATAAGATATCAGAATACATATTTATTGATTTGTACGCCACAAAGAAAAATCATTATCTACTATTAGCCTATTTAATTCACAATTTACGAAAAAAACACAGAAAATACAGCAGCCTGCCGTAAATATGCTAACGTCAAGTGATGACGCTTCTCCAGATAAGCCAGTAATAGCGAGGGAAAAATCATGGAGGGCGACCTAAACGATTTCTATGCAAACTTAAAAGACATCACCGAAACTACTTTCCCAAAAACATGCTCATCTTGTGGTGCAGTCTATCAAAATTCAGCTGACTTTCTTACCAAAACAGAAAAAGTTTTTGGAGGCAAAAGTGGATTAAAAGGCTCTTTAGACGACAACGACCAACCCATTATCGAACTGTACCGGAATTGTTCCTGTGGTTCTACCTTGATGAATTTTTTTTCTGACCGCAGAGATAATAGCGAAAATGGGAATAAAAGGCGTGAAGCTTTTGAGCGTCTACTGATACAACTAGAACAAAAAGGTGTAACCCGTGCGGAAGGCCGAGTAGAACTGAAAAAAATACTGAGAGGTCAAGAAAGCGATTTACTAAAATCATATGGGCTAATGCCAATGCAACCACAACAAAGACCAACTAGTTAAAAATAACGCTTGGTGATATATGGGTATAGGTAATGGAGAAAAACTTATTAATTGTTGATGATGAAGAAAACATTCTAAAGTCGCTACAGCGACTTTTTCGGCGCGAATCATTCAACATTTTAACAGCACGCTCTGCCCAAGAAGGTTTAGAAATACTTAGCAAAGAAAGTGTTTCTGTCATCCTTTCTGATCAACGTATGCCAGGAATGATTGGCTCTGATTTTTTTAAAATAGTAAAAGAAAAATACCCTAACACCATCCGTCTTATTATGAGTGGCTACACTGAGCTCGAAAGTATTACGTCCGCCATTAACGATGGTGCAATTTACAAATTTCTTTTGAAACCGTGGGATGATGAAAAGCTTCTAAGCCATATCCGCGAAGCTTTTTCATATCAGGAATTGAAAATTAATAATAGTAGACTCAGTGAAGAAGTCAAAAATCTCAATGAAATACTCGAAGAAAAGCTGAAAGAAGAAAAAATTAAAAATGAATTCAGCTTTAGAACTCTTATTCTGGCACAACAACTACTTGATAAGATACCCATGGCAGTTTTTGGCATATCCACTGATGGCCTAATCGTAATGGTGAATCAACATGCTAAATTGTTGACAAACCGAGAAGATATTATTGGCAATCAGTCGGATGAAATATTTCCGGAAGCTATTTGTAACGCTATATTCGCAGAAAACCTGACTGAGGAACAAGAAATCGAGTGGCCCAGTATCAACCGCTTAGCCAGAGTGACTCCCATAAATAGCGCGATGGGTAACTGCATTTGTGTATCCATACTACCTCCGACACATTCATCAACACTTCTAGTGTCGAAAAAAATACAGGATTAGCGTGATGGAAAGCGAAGAAAAAATACTTATTGAACATCTTAAAAAAATGCCGCCGCTCAACGCAGCATTACAAAACACACTCATGTTAATCAATGACAAAAGCAGTGATTACAAAAAAATAAGTGGAGCCATACTGAAAGACGCCGTGTTAACAGGACGCGTATTACAAATAGCAAACTCATCATTTTATGGATCGCAACGGCAAGTAACAGATCTCGGCATAGCATGCACTATGTTAGGGCTGGAGACCTTACGTGGCCTTGTATATACCTTAATTTTACTGACAAAATTTCGTAATGGCCCAGAAAACAGTGCCATTGACTACAACCTACTTTGGAAATACTGCCTCCGTGTAGCATGCCTGGTAAAGAATTTAGCAAAAGAACAAAAACTTGATTCTAGCGCCGCATTCACAGCAGGGCTATTTCACTGCATGGATTTAATTATTCAAGATTATTTTTATACCGACGTTCTATTAGAACGAATAACCAATCAGCCTCATGAACAGTCAACTTCCGAGCAAGCTGCAACTACTGAGCAAGCCTCTTCGTCAAGCTTAAAAATCTCAACAGTGATGGATACGAAGTATTGGAGCCTTATTGCAATACTACTTGAATATTGGAAATTTCCAACGGCCATTGTTGAGATATTTAGAAAAACTGAATCTATTCAAGCCCAGCAACAACGTGCCCTTATTAAGGGATGCTCATTATTTATGAAAAAACATCAACGGTTGGAAGATTTAGCCACACCAATGCAATCAGAAAATATTGTAGAAATAAAATTAATAGCAGCACTGCGCGATAGCGATATTCTTTATGCAGAACTAGAAGCTTTACTTTTTCAGTAACTAAAAATTTTCATGCGCTAACGCGGCACAACGAAAAGGCATGTTATATGAGCCAAGAAGCTCCACCCAACATAACTACCAATGTTAATAGCGCAGCAAAGTCTGACGTTATTGGAACTATTCTTTTTGTAGACGATGAGGAAAATATTCTCACGTCGTTGCGTCGACTAATGCGCAAACATCCTATTGCATGCTTATTTGCCAGCAGCGCTCAGGAAGGCCTTGATCTGTTAGAGAAGCAGGCTATAGATGTCATTATTTCAGATATGCGTATGCCCAATATGGACGGCGCGGAATTTCTTGCAAAATGCAAAAAGAAATGGCCAAGCACTATACGCATCTTATTAACCGGCCATTCCGACATGACCGCAACTATAAAGGCGCTCAATAAGGGCGGCATTTATCGCTACTTGAACAAACCTTGGGATGATGACGAAATAGTCGACACCATCATGCACGGCTTACAAATTACTCGGCTTGAAAAAGAAAAAATTGAACTACAACAACTAACACTGCAACAAAACGCACAATTATCAAAATTTAATGAAGAGTTAGAGCTCAGAGTAACCGCAAGAACCCAGGAAATAACACAAACAGCCGATATGCTCGATTTGGTTTATCAACAATTAAAAGATAGTTATGGAACCTTTGTAAAGCTATTTTCATCCGTTATCGCAAGCCGAAAATGTCTCGACAAAACACAAGCAAAACGCGTTGCTGAGCTCGCAAAAAAAATAGCAATATCATTGAAATTACCAGATGAAGAAATTAACCAAATTTATTTCGCAGGACTTTTAATTGATTTAGGGAAACTAAATTTATCCGATGATATATTAAAAACACCCGAAGAAAATCTTACCGCGGATCAGAAAATAATTTTTGAAAACCATACACTACTGGCCGACATAACTCTATCGGCAATGCCCGAATTGGAAGCTACCGGAAAAATAATTCGTGACTATATGGAAACCATTGATGGATCAGGCTTCCCAAGAAAATTAAAAGGTAATGCCATTAATAGAGGTTCGCGAATATTACGCGTAGCGAGAGATTTTGTTGGCCTGCAATCAGGCCTTATTAAAGAAATGTGCCTGGACTCAGTGAATGCGCTTAACACTATGAAACCTCTAGTGGGAAAAAAATATGATCCTTATGTAATAAAAGCACTCGAACCCTTAAGTATTGAATTTGACCTCAGCGATGCTTTCCCACATGAAGTTAAAATTGATGCCTTCAACCTCGTCGCCGGCTTGGTAGTATCGCGCGACATCTATAACTCCACAGGCATTTTAATGATTTCAAAAAACTTCAAATTAACCGATAACATTATAGAAAAATTAAAATCGATCAATAAAATGCATGAAAACAACTTAAAAATATTTGTTTATAAATAGGAGTCAAAAAATCATGACCACCATAGCTTTTATAGATGACGAGCTTAATGTACTCAACGCCATAACTCGCATGCTCCGTAATTGCGGCTGGAAAATATTAGTTTTTACCTCGCCAGAACAGGCAATCCACGATTTAAAATTGATTGCAGACCTAAGTATTATTGTTTCAGACTACAGAATGCCTGGAATGGATGGCGTGACCTTATTGAACTCAATAAAACACTTTCACCCAAGAGCATTGCGAATAATATTAAGTGGGCATGCGGACTTACAAACAGTATTACTTGCCGTTAACCAAACAGAAATTTATCGCTTCATAACCAAACCATGGGTGGATGAAGAACTATTAATAACACTACAAAAAGCCGTAGAACATCAATCACTGCTGGAAGAAAATTTAAGGTTATCGCAAATGGTTCGTCAGCAACAGAATAAAATTAATCACCAACTCAGTGAACTAAAGCGACTGGAATCGGATAGCCCGGGAATTACTCAGGTTGATTTAACTGAAGATGGCTATATAGATTTATCGGATGACTTTTCTTTACTTAATGAAAAACCATAAGACTCAAGCATATAATATACTTCGAGTGCTCCATTATGAAAAAATTTGAAAATGCGTTGCTAACTCGTCAAATTCTTAAACATTTAGACCCTCGCAATGAAAACATTGACGGTCTGGAAGAACTTTTAAGCGCAGTTGACTTAACCTATGAAATGGCAGAAAGAGACCAGGCGCTAATCAATCATTCTCTGGTTGTTGTATCCGAAGAGCTGACCAGTCGCAACATGATACTTATCAAAGAAAAAGAAGAACAAAAAGTATTAATAGAAAAATTAGAAGAAGCCCATAACCAATTGTTGCAATCAGAAAAGATGGCATCCATTGGACAACTTGCCGCCGGGGTGGCGCACGAAATAAATAACCCGATTGGCTATGTCTCATCCAATATTACCACTTTGCGAAATCATATCGATGATTTGTTTGTATTAATTACCAGCTACATATCGTCAGAAAAAGAATTCCCAGCTGCCACAGCCACTCACTTTGAAAATTTAAGAGACAAACTAGATGTCGAATATCTAAAAAAAGATATTACCGCTATATTTAAAGAGTCCACCGAAGGCATAACCAAAGTTAAAAAAATAGTGCAGGATTTAAAAGACTTTTCTCGTATAGATAGTATTGAAAACTGGACGCCCTCTAATATTCATCAAGGTATTGACTCTGCACTTAATATTGCAGCCAATGAAATAAAATACAGCGCAGAAGTTATTAAAGAGTTTGGTGAAATACCCTATGTTGAATGCATACTATCCCAACTAAACCAGGTTTTTCTAAATTTAATAATAAATGCTGCACACGCTCTCAACAAAGAAAAAACAGGAACCATTCGTATAAAAACAGGAACAATCGACAACCTGGTCTGGATAGAATTTAGGGACAATGGCTGCGGAATTCCATCAGAAAATCTTACTAAGATATTTGATCCATTTTTCACAACAAAACCTATCGGCATAGGTACGGGGCTTGGATTATCTATTTCTTATGGTATTGTCCAGAAACACGGTGGAAATATAACTGTCACCAGCAAATCACAAGAAGGAACATGCTTTAGAATTGAATTACCAATTTATCATGAGAAAAAATAATTATTATAACCATAAAAAATATTAATGACGATGTGAATACAGGAAAGTCATAAATGTACTTAATGTTTGCAGTAGAGATTAACCTATGCGGTTAGGCTTGGGGCAACGACTCAATATTACGATAATTGCAGCGTTTGTATTCTTCTGCATTATATTTATGACAATAAATCTTATTTATTTTTGGCGAGAATCAAATACTACATTCGACAGTAAAATAAATTATCTGGCTGATTTTTCAGCAAAAACAAATTCGGAAAACATATGGAATTTTGACACCAAAAACATAAATGTATTTATAAACAGCTTGCTTAATGAAAAAAGTCTTATTGGTATAGTTTTTGAATTTTCTGATTTTAACAAAGAAAAAAATAAGCACTTATTTTATGGCTCTGTATCAGGAAAAACAATCAATCAAAATTCAACCAACATTGAGTCTATTGAACCTGAAAGAAAAACGTTCACTCGCCACATTGAACGCAGCATTACCCATGAAAATATAGTTGTTGGAAAAGTTCATCTCTATTTCTCCGACAAATACATTTTTGGCTATGCAATAGATGAAGGAAAGAGATTTTTATTTAATTTAACAATTTTTTTATTGCTCTATTCTCTTGCGATTTACTTTCTGATTAAAAAACAACTATTAAACCCGCTAAAAGATATACATCAGCTGGCTCTTGGCGTCAGCGGCTTAACCTTCTATCTCAATGAGAGCGTATCTCAAGAACGCTGGGCGAACATCCAACAATTATTAGATATTGAAAAACTTAACCAACGCAAACTTCAAGAAAAGAAACGCAATGATGAGCTTGGCGATTTTACAGAAACATTTTTTTTAGTGCTCAATGGATTCGAGCTTATTATTAGTGAACTTTCACAATACTCAGAACAATTACAAACGATGAATGACGACCTGGAAGCTCGCATTTTTCATAGAACTGCGCAACTGGAAGATTCACATAAAAAAGTATCTGAATCACTACATGCATTGCAACAAACAAAAAATCAACTTGCGCAACAAGAAAAGTTGGCATCGATTGGCCAATTAGCCGCTGGTGTTGCCCACGAAATCAACAACCCCATTGGTTATGTTGGCAGTAACATTAACAGGCTTACCGAATATTTTAATGATTTAAAACACTTGCTATTGGAAATGGAAAAAATGGTAGCTAATCTTCCCATAGAAATAGCGGCAACTATAAAATTAGAATTTGAGAAAATAAAGAATAATATTGATTACCAATTTCTGATCGATGACTTTGGCTCTGTTATTTCAGAGAGCCAGGAAGGAATAAAACGCATAAAAGATATAGTTCAAAGCCTGAAAGATTTTTCTCACAATGTTGATGAGCATAATTTTTCAGAAGTTGACATAAACGAGGCTGTTAGAACAACGCTTAAAGTGATCAACAATGAATTGAAATACTGCTGCGACGTTATCGTGGATTTACAGCTTCAAAAACTTGTCCCAGCCAACCTTGGGCAAATTCATCAAGTGGTTTCCAATATTATTATTAATGCGTCACACGCCATAAAAGCTACCGAAATTCGTGGAAAATTAACGATCCGAACTTTTAGCGATGAAAGTTTTGCTTACATCGACATTACCGATACCGGCGGAGGGATACCGGAACATATTCGTTCGAAAGTATTTGATCCTTTTTTCACCACCAAACCCATTGGCCAAGGTACAGGACTCGGTCTAAATATTTGTTACGACATAATCGTTAACAAACACCAAGGTGTTCTTAGCTTTGAAAGTCAGCTTGGCAGTGGAACTACATTTACGATTAAGCTGCCCTTATTAGCAGCAACACCTAGTGATGTATTGTAATAACAATCAAGCACAAACCGATTTTACAAATATATTAATCATTCATTATATGGCTGAATAAGTATGATAATTTCTGCACAGAATAGAATTTATATACTATTAATTTTATTTTTTTGCTCCGGCACAAATGCAGAATTTATAATTTCATTACGCTCACCTGAAACAGTAAACGATCAGCGAGAATCTTACAGTTATGAATTAGTAAAACTTGCTCTTGAAAAAACGAATATGACTTACGGTAGTTATAAAATTGTCGGTATTCCTTCAATGAATATCACGAGATCAATGCACTCGCTAGAAAGAGATACATACAAAAATCTTTTAGTAGAATTGAGCTATGACGAAAAATTAGAACAGGAATACAACCTTATTTATGTTAAGTTTCCAGTTGAGTTGGGGATCACAGGTTATCGAATTTGCTTTATCAACCCCAACAAAATTGAATATGTAAAATCCATTAAGAACATCAGTGAACTACAAAAGCTTATTATTGGCCAAGGCTTTTCCTGGGCTGACACAGGCATATTGCGCCACAATGGATTTAATGTTGTTGAAATCAGCAACTATGAAAGTCTTTTTAAAATGGTGATTGCGGGAAGAATAGATTTATTTTGTCGCGGCGCAAACGAATTATTTAATGAGTATGAATCATACAAAAACATGGGAAATTTAATCTACGATACATCCTTTGCAATTTTTTATCCCCTACCCCGATTTTATTACTTACATAAAAATAATGCAGCTGCAAAAGAACGAATTGAAAAAGGTTTAATCGCCGCTTACGAAGATGGATCTCTACAAGCCCTTTGGTTAAAATATTTTATGCCCAGCATTCAATTTGCTAATCTTAATCACCGAAGGATGTACACATTGGAAAATCCTCTCATAAAATCCCTAGCAAATGATTACGAAAAATATTTCTATAAGCCTTGAATATGAGAGCGACGTAGATAGAAAATTCGATATGGCATTGTGATTTTTTCAGAAGAAATAAATACTTCAATCAAACTGCTAAGTCGACTAAATTACCTTTGGCTTCCAGCCAATTTTTTCTGTCGCCGGCGCGTTTTTTATTGAGTAGCATATCCATAATTTGCATAGTGTCATCATCGCTATCAATGGTAAGTTGCACCAGGCGACGCGTATCGCGCGCCATAGTAGTTTCGCGCAGCTGCAAAGGATTCATTTCACCTAACCCTTTAAAGCGTTGCACATTTACTTTACCTTTTTTATTTTCAGCAATAATGCGGTTGAGCACGCCTTGTTTTTCACTTTCATCAAGCGCGTAGTAAACATCTTTACCAATGTCGATGCGATACAGCGGCGGCATGGCAACATAAATATAACCGTTACGCACCAACACCGGGAAATGCCGAACAAACAACGCACACAGTAGCGTTGCAATGTGCAAACCATCTGAGTCAGCATCCGCGAGAATACAAATTTTGTGGTAACGTAATTCACTCAAATCATCGCTGCCAGGGTCCATACCAATGGCAACTGAAATATCATGTACTTCCTGGCTGGCTAAAATTTCTGATGAATCCACTTCCCAAGTATTCAGAATTTTTCCACGCAGCGGCATGATCGCTTGAAACTCGCGATCGCGCGCTTGTTTTGCCGAACCACCAGCCGAATCACCTTCCACTAAAAATAATTCACTGAGTGCTGGTTCACCACTGGAACAGTCGGCTAATTTACCGGGCAAGGCAGGCCCTTGGGTGATTTTTTTACGTGCAACTTTTTTGCTGGAACGAACACGTTTTTGTGCATTGTTAATGCAAAAGTCCGCAATTTTATCGCCATCTTCTGTGTGTTGGTTTAACCAAAGCGCAAAGGCATCTTTAGCAACGCCGGAAATAAATGGCGCGGCTTCGCGGGAGGTTAAGCGCTCTTTGGTTTGTCCGGAAAATTGTGGATCTGACAATTTATAAGAAAGCACAAAGCAGCAACTATTCCACAAATCTTCTGGTGCAAGTTTAATGCCGCGCGGAATTAAATTACGAAACTCACAATAGTCGCGAATCGCATCCAACAAACCGGTACGAAAACCATTAACATGGGTGCCGCCTTGTGCAGTCGGAATTAAATTCACATAACTTTCTTGCACTAGTTCGCCGCCTTCTGGCAACCATTGCACGGCCCAATTTACCGCTGCAGTAGTTGCACTGAAATCGCCAACGAAAGGCTGCGCTGGTAAAGTTTCCCACTCCTGAGTTGTACCGGCGAGATAATCTTTTAAACCATCTTCATAAAACCATTCATCTTTCTCGCCGGTTTGTTCATCAAGAAAGGTAACGCTTAAGCCAGAACACAATACAGCTTTTGCGCGCAATATATGGCGCAGGCGACTCACTGAAAATTTTGGTGAATCAAAATACATTGGATTTGGTAAAAATTTTACGCTAGTGCCGGTTTGACGCTTGGGGCAGGTGTCGATAATTTCTAAATCGCTAGCCTTATCGCCATTCGCAAAACCCATGCGATAAACATTGCCATCGCGTTTAATAGTCACTTCTAATTTGTCGGAAAGTGCATTCACCACCGACACACCAACTCCGTGCAAGCCGCCAGAGAATTGATAATTTTTATTGGAAAACTTTCCACCGGCATGCAGTGTACATAAAATAACTTCTACTCCGGGCTTGCCTTGCTCGGGATGCATATCCACTGGCATACCACGACCGTCATCCGTTACAGTGACTGATTGATCTTTATGTAAAATAACTTCAATTGTTTTGGCGTGGCCAGCGAGCGCCTCATCCACCGAGTTGTCAATAATTTCCTGGGCAAGGTGATTCGGGCGCGTGGTTTCGGTATACATACCGGGGCGCTTTTTTACCGGATCTAAACCAGTAAGTACTTCAATATCTTCTGCGGAATAATTAGCCATATTTTGTTTTCTAATGTGGGTTTTCTAATATGAATTAGGTGTTGCCAGTAAAACGAAAATACTAATGAATATTTTCAACTAAAAAATTCAAACCGCTTGCTAAATATCTTTCGAAATTTTGAAACGAATGATCGCCACCTTCCTCCACTGTTTGCTTGCAGCCGGAAAATCTTTCTACAGCTTGACGATAATCAAGAGATTCATCGCCAGTTTGCACCAACAACCAATAATTACTAAGGTGTTGTGGTTGAATATCTGCGACATTAATTTCATCAATATGTTGCGCCGTTAGTCGATAGACATCATCACTATGATAGCTCTTGAGGTCAACATCTAAATACTCAGGCATAAACTCACTGGGATGAACCGAGGGATTAATCAGAAGGGCGCGCAGATTATATTTTTCAGCCAACCATGTCGCCCAAAAACCACCGAGTGAACTGCCCATTAAATACACGGGTTGCGGCAACAGCGACTCCACCAAGTGCTCAAGCTCAAGGCGAGTTTGCTCAGGATAAGGCGTTAACTGGGGACAATGATAGATGATTTCAGGGTGGTGCTCTGCAAGCCACGCTTGTGTTTGTTGAGCTTTAAAGGACATTGGAGAGCTGAGGAAACCATGAATGTAAATAAGTGCGGACATAGACTCTAGGCGACAACTTTTGCAAAAGGTTAATCTGGAGCAAAATAGTATTTCAACAAGCGCCTAATAGCCAGCCGATTTGTAGTCAATCACATATTCTTTTCCAGTGACACGTTCTATGCCCGTGCTAAAACTACCATCATCACGCAGATCATACCAACGATAACCCGGCATTAAAGTATCGACCGTAAAGTCGTCGCACTGCGGTTTAAATTGTACACAAGTCGAGGGAGTAGCAATGAGTGCTACCTCGTTGCGTTGGCTGCGGAAATCTTGATGCACATGCCCCCAAGCTACCATTTTCACCTGTGGATGCTGGTCGATAATTGCAAAGAAAGCATCTGCATTGCGCACTATGTATTGGTCAATCCATGCACTACCAATTAACACCGGCTGATGGTGCAGCATGACAATAATATATTTAGTAGGGTTGGCAGTGAGCACTTGGCTTAGGAAAGCTAATTCACTCTCTGCAAAATTTCCATGCACCTTTTTTGGCACTACGGAATCCAGCAATATTACTAACCAATTGCCCTGCTCTATTAAGCGTGATTCAGGAGGATTAGGGATATCCAAAGCGGCCATGATAGGCACTGAGTCATGATTACCCGGTAACCATGCAAATGGCGCAGAGAAATATTGGTGAATGATGTTAATAAAACGCCGGTAGCAAGTATCGTGACCCGCACTGGCGATATCACCCGTGCACACTAAATAGTCAAATGCAGCCTCTTTTTCCACGATGAGTGCAAGTACATCATGCAAGCTTTGATCTGTATTTAAACCCAATAGCGCTTCACTGCTCAGCGCCCCCAGGTGGCAATCACTGATTTGAATAAGTCGTTTAGGTTTACTCATTGCTTTTTTCACAACGGCGTCCATCTCGCGTTAACACTTCCTTTTGGGTTTATCGACAAAAGAGAGTTAGTTCAACAACAACGATATACGGAAAATGGGTTTTCTTCCACCCTCCGGAGGGCCTAAATCCACCTTTTGTAGCAAATTTACCGCAAAAAATACCGAAACTGTGAAGCAGAAATAGGTTATGAGATAAAGAAGGGATGCCCTTCACAGGGCTCAACTAAGAAATGATGACAAAATCAGACAGAACACCAGCAACCCTATAGCTGGCAATGGCATTCGCAACTGCACATTATCACCATCAATGTAGCGATAATAAATCGCTTGGGCTTTTATCAAATAGGCAGCGTAAATCTAACACCGGGTAAAGAGTATCCTCATCCCTAAATGCGGCATGGGAAAGCAACCGCCAAACTGTTTTCAATTCTGTTAGAGGAACACTTTGCTGAGGCTTTACCGACATTAACTTTGGCACTCCTTGTAAAAAAATTGCACCGAAATCAATTTTACCCTGAGCGTTTTCATAGGCAATAATGGCTGCAATTTGTTCGCCGTTAGTCATAGGAATACGGCGACGTTCCGTCAAACTATATAAATCCAATGCGGGAATAAAATGGTCGTGCCACTGAAAACCTTTTTCGCAGTAAGCCGGCAAGCCTGGCAGGGTTACACTATCGGTAATATATTCAATATATTTTAATTCGTGTTGGCCAACGGCAACTGATGCACCATGACCTATAGGTAATATCCACGCACCAAGCGCTACAGTGTTAGCCGTTACATCATCTATTACCGGTTTCATTTCATTGCTCATTAACCGGCTCCTTGCAATACAGTTGTTAAATTCTGCTGTGCAACGAGCTTGGCTCCGCGCAAACGTAACAACGCAGATAAAGCAGCCGTAGAACTTAAACCTACTGCACGATGATTAATAATCGTAAATTCAGTAAAGGGTTGTTTACGGCTACGCATGCTCGGCGGTACAGAATAAAACGATAAGGTTGGACTAGTTTGCTTTATCAATTCGTGGCAGGAAATTCCCCACAAAATATTTCGATCACGCAACAGTACAATAGTGCTATGCGCCGCAGCGATTGATGATTGTAATTGCAATGCTTTATTCAAACAAAAAATTGCATAATATTGTTGCTCAAACTCTAAATAACCACAGTCAAATGAAGACCGCGGTTGTGCAACAAGCTGCGCCGATGAAACCAGCGAAATGATTTCATTACTCGGAATAAAAATACTGAAATCACCACAATCCATCAACGCCAATTCCGGAGTTAGCGGACTAGCCTGCGGTGCCAGCGTGAGTTGTTTTTTATCTGGCAATTGCTTGCCCAACAAAACATCTTCATCGATAGGATTCATAGGTGAACCGTGTCCTGTATATGACGCAACAATTCTTCTTCAGAAAAAGGTTTATTTAAGTAAGTATCGACCCCAGCGGCACTGGCTAGATTGCGATGCTTTTCAGTGTTCCGCGAAGTAATCATAATGACCGGAATATGTTTGGTTTGCTCACCAGCACGCACATGTGCAGTAAACTCCAAACCATTCATACGTGGCATTTCCATATCCACCAGTATAATACTCGGCATTTGTTCTTCTAAAACTTCTATAGCTTCAAAACCATCTTTTGCAGTGCGCACATCCATACCAATATCATTAACAAATTGCGCTAGCGAACGGCGCGTACTGAGAGAATCATCCACAACTAATGCCATAGGTCTTGCTTCACTATTTTGTTGACTGAGCCGCAGAGCGTCGGCCATCCATTGATTATTGTGAACACCGGTTTGCAACAAATCCAGCACTAACTGTTGCACGTCTACCACGGGTGCAACTTCACCGTCACCTAAAATAGTCGCACCTATAATACCGGGAATGACAGGCGTTAATGATGAAAGCGGCTTGATAACTATTTCGCGGCTTGCAGCAACACGCTCAACCAACACGCCAACATATTGCCCCGGCAAACTTTCAATAATTAATAATGCATTAGCATGAGTGGTATTGATGTTAACGGCATTGGGTAACTGCGCTAATTGTGCGATATGAAAAACTTCAATCTCTTTATTATTGTATTGATAATATATTTGCTGGCCACGATTTTTTAAATCCGTAGGATTCAAATACAACAACTGTTCAACTCCGCGCGCCGAAATAGCCAGTTGATGATGACCACTCATCACTAATAATCCATGTTCCGCAATCATGGTCATGGGCAAACGAATAGTAAATTCACAACCTGATAGCTTCTGACCAGCAATGGCTGCGCGGCTATCATTTGTTGAACGACTATCAACACTGATACGCCCTTTTAATTCAGCGACACGATCAGCGACCATATCTAAACCTATACCGCGGCCGGATGTTTGGCTAACTTTATCGCGGGTAGAAAAGCCGGCGGTAAAAATTAATTGTTTCAACCACAACTCAATAACTTCTTCATTAGCATTCACTGGCGCTGTTAATGATAACTCCAAGGCTTTGGTTGCAATGCGATCGTGGTTTAAACCTGAGCCATCATCAGCTACCTGAATTAAAATAGATTGGCCTTGTGCGCGAAAACGCAGCTCTACAATACCCTCAGCAGATTTGCCCTGAGCAAGACGTTGCTGTGCATCCTCAATACCGTGATCAACGGCATTGCGCAATAAATGCATCAACGGATCAATCAAGTCATGTAACACTCGGCTATCAATCATGGTATCGCCGCCAACAACTATCAGCCGCGCATTTTTTCCCGTTAACCGACAAGCCTGGCGGACACAACGCTGGAACCGCGGTTCCATAGTATTAGCAGGAACCATGCGCATCTCTAATAAATGATTTTGGCTTTCACGATTGGTAACTTGCTGTTCGTAAGTAAGATCTTCAAGCTTGCGCAACTGCCCATGGGTTTGCTGAATTGCATCGCGCGTATCTATGGCAAATTCTTGTAATTGATGGAAAAAACTGTGTAATTCATTGTAACGATCTAACTCCAGCGGATCTAAACCATCTTCATTTTTTGTGCGCATACGATTATTAAACAATTCGCGCACTTCAATTAAATGACCAAACTCCTCCGTTAAATTGGTAAGCTTATGATGCAACTGGCCGATATGGAGCATTTGCTGTTTTACATCCTGCACTTGCGTTTGCAGGCGATTTGTTGCGATAGCACTTTCACCAGCCAAGCGTAACAAATCTTTAGCCGTTTCTTCTTTCACCCGTAACTGAGTGGCAATAGCCTCCTGTAGATTAGAGGCCTGACTTGCAGGAACTAAAGCATCAGCAACGAATTCTGTTACTGCTGATTCTGTTACTGACATTTCTGTTAGTGTTTGCTCCTCCACATTAAGCGACGTTGTTTTTGCAGTGAACGCTTGCTGATCGTAGCTGGCAATATTTTCGACACACATTTCATCATGCGAATCTTGCACTTCAACTTCAGCTGGCAAACCAAATTCACGAATACTATGGTACGCATCTAGCACTTGCTGCATGACTTGCAACTCAAACTCGCCAACTGAATCGCCACTTAATAAATTATCCAACATCGCCGCGAGCGTATCGGACACATCAAGTAATAAATTTTTAAGTGATGATGCTAAAGCACCTTCATGTCGTGAAATTTCTTCCAATAAATCTTCACAATAATGCATGAAATTTGCAAGCCCACCAATACCCACAACATTAGCGGAACCTTTAAGGGTATGTGCAATACGTTGTGCACTAGCAAGTGCAGCTTTATTCTGTGTGCTATTATATTTTTCAATTTGCTCTGCAAAACCACTCACTTGCAAAGGCATTTCTAACATTAATCCTTCAAATAATTCTGGATTTATATCGTCGCTGAAGCGAAGCGAAATTAGAGCGGCATCGGCAATAGTTGGAAGCCGATTAGCAGCATCGTCAGACGCCACAATTTCGGTGGTGGCAAGTTTGTCACAGAGTGCGTGTTGCAGCTCATTTGGTAATCGCAACGGCCATGCATTATCGCTTAAAAATTCAATGATGCCGCTAATGGCAGAAGGTGCAATATTTTCTTCTGTGAGTTGCTGTAAATAATCTAAAAAATAAATAGTCCATGAATCAATCAATAAAGCCTGTTCATCAGTAATGGCGTGATCGGCAGCAGCCATTGCTTGAAAATTATCATGCAAGTGCTGCCAGGCATCCACCAAGCCAGTGAGACCCATTAACTCAGCAGCACCCGAAAAATTTCCCGACAACTCTGCCAGCTCGGCTAAACGCTCCCCATCGCAACCAAGTTGTGCGCTGTGATCCATGGAAAAGTCCAACTGTCCTTGTAGTTCGCCAGTGAGAAATTCAAGTAGCTCCTGCTGCTCGCGCGATAAAGATTTTGGATTCATGAAGCTTTTCTCTGGATACAGAACGAATAACTCACCATTCTAATTTTTAGCGATTCCAGTTGTGGCACAGCACTACGCACTAAGTGCTTGATTACCAATCTGTGGCTGGTTGGCAACAGGCTGCGACTGGTTAGCTACAGGCTGTAGCGGTAACGCAGCTCGTGAATCTAAAAGAAATTCTGGTAACGTAAATATATTTACACGTTCCACCAGCAAACGAGCACATAATTTCAATTCATCAGTTTGCTCGCGCTGTTCTTCTAATTGTTGATGCGTTTTTTCGGTAGATTGAGTAATCATGCCGGCGCGGTCACGCATACGGTTAGCCATGGTCGCTTGGTTAATTGAACTAACGGCAATGGATTTTACATGGTTTACCAATTGGCGAGTCGCAGCCTCTGTTTCATGCATACGCTGACCAGAATCTTCCGCAAGCTTTGTACCCTCTGCCACCTGAGTAATTAACTTATTCATAATATTTACCGTATCGGATGTTTCAACACGAATATTATTTACCATCGCCGAAATTTCTGAAGTTGCACCACGTGCGTTTTCAGCGAGACGTTGCACCTCTTCGGCTACCACAGCAAAACCCTTACCCGCTTCACCCGCGGATGCGGCATGCATACTAGCATTGAGTGCCAAAATATGAGTGCGTTCCGCAATAGTATTAATTAAGTTTACGATACTCGTAATTTCTTGTGAGCGATCACCCAAACGTTTAATACGCTTTTCTGTTTCAGAAATGGTGCCACGAATTGTTTGAATGCCTTCTACTGTTTGAATTACTGACTGCTGCGCCTTTAATGTATAGTCAATTGCTGCAGTGGCAATATGGTTTGCACTACGCGCTTCCTTGGCAATATCGCTCATTGCTTTAGCTGATTGATCTAATGCGCTTACTGTTTCAGCAACTTGAATACGCTCTTCCTCAGCCACTACAACCACAATGGCAGATTGCGACTGTAACCTGTCTGAAATTGCATTAATTTTTTCCGAAAATTCTTTTACTTGATACAACGTACGCGCTGTTTCAGAAGTTAATAAGTTCACCGCATCAGAAACAATACCGGTTACATCCGAAGAAACCGGCACTTTAATCGTCAAGTCTTTTTTGGCAATCATTGCCAGGGCGCGAATCAAACCAATAATGGATGTATTGAGCGTTTCATTTTCACGAGACTTCTCAGAAAGTACCTTAATACGCTCATCGAGCAAGCGGTTAAATGCACGCCCCAATGTTCCCAGTTCATCATCAGCTTTAATCGTTACACGAGCGCTATCATTCCCACGATTAAGCTGTGCAATAATGGACTGCATGTGCCACAAGGGGATGACGATACTGCGATAAATCAGAAATAACCCTAGCGTCGTACCAACCGCAGTAAGAAACATAACCAAGGCAAACATGGTCTGCGCAATATTCAAATCGCCTTGCGCCACAGCAATGCGCTTCACAACACTGGCATCTATTACACTGCGATAATCCTGCAAAGCAGTATTAACATTCGCGATTGATTCGGTTAACTCCAGCTTTAAATTTTCTTTATCAAGAACATTTTTTGCTGTCATTAATTCGGTTACTTTATTAACCTTCTCATCCAACGCGGTCATCGCATTTTTTATTTTGCTTAAGGCATTTGCATTCACATAACGGCGATTCAGAGTGCCCAGCTGTGTTACCACTCCATTAATCTGCAACTTACCTGCGAGATAAGATGACAATTGCCCTTCATCACCAGAATCAATATACAAAGGTGTTTCTGTACGAATTTCAACACCGGAACTCAAAGCAGATGAAATTGATTGATCAACGGTTTTTAAATTAGCATTTGCCTCTACAATAATTTTTTCTGACGCAATCTGAGCGTAGTAAGCCACCCCCATCAGTAAAAAACCCGCAACCAACCCAATCATCAAACTACTAATTTTGTGAGAAATTTTAATTCCCGATAACTTATTCATTGCCTAACTCCAGAATTTTCATTCATCGTTGTTGAAGGTTCTTTTGTTCTTCTAACAAAGTGCTTCGGATATAACCATTAAAACAACTTTCATTAAATAGCAGCACTCTCGCTATTAATTACCTTAGCCGCGCCCAAATATGTTTGCTTTTTATCCTGACCAGCCATCGCTACCAACTGTTGACCTAGGTCATCACCACTCAGTAAATTCCATAACTTATCGCCAGAAAAATACAAATGTTTAATCAACGATTTTAACATTGCATTTTCTGGCTTTTGTTCACTACCCAGCTGCTCTCGCATACTTAAAGACATTGAAACGGGTAAGGCATCAATCAACAAACCTACGGCCTTATCAGCCTTACCAATCGAAAAAATAAACTGCTTTTTCGGTTGCGGATATCCAAGCGCCGTGTGTAACTGATAAATTGGGGTTAGAGCACCACGAATATTGCTTAAACCAACCAAAATTTCCGGTGAATTAGGTATAGCTGCAATCGGTGTTTCTATAAAGACGGCACAAAAAAAACTAGCATGAACGATGAAATTATTTTCACCGATAAAAAATGAAAAATATTGCTCCGGCACAGATTCCGGAGCAATATTTTCTTTATTGCTGAGAAACTCTTTATCAAAGGCAAGGTGTTGTAATTTCCCCAGCGCATTAATAAGATTTAATTCAAGCGCATTCTCGTTCATTCTTAAACTCTTTATACCTGTTAAGAATTCTTACAAACGGCGGCCAGATAAAATGAAGCCGCCATGGCCCCACCTATAAAACTCTGCATTGCAAGTAGCATTACAAAGCAGCAATAGTGTCGAGAATTTGATCATGAGTGTAAGGCTTACTAATCATTGCTTTTCCACCTTGCAATTCACCCCACACACGATCTGCGCGTTGGTTTTTACTGGTGACAAATACTACTGGAATACTAGCAAGGTCTTTATCGCCAACGATGTTACGACAAGCCTCAAATCCATCAACGCCCTCCATTACCACATCCATCAATATTACATCTGGACGATATGTTTTTGCTTTATCATAAGCATCCTGACCATTGGTTGCAGTAATAACTTGATAGCCCGCATCAGAAACAATATCTTTTAAATGCTTTAAATCTACGGGTGAGTCATCTACGATCATAATACGATTCGGTTTCATTGGCTTTTCTCCATGCTTTTGTTAAGGTGCTTTTGAGTAATTTCGGTAAATTCATTGTGATTAATTGGCTTCGTGAGGTAAGTATCACAGCCGGCCAGAACACCTTTTAATTTATCAAAGCTAGAGGATCTACTGGTTAGCATTACCACCGGGGTTTTTTTATTTAGCTTTGATCGACGAATATTTTTACACACACTATAGCCATCCATACCCGGCATCACGACATCTAAAAATATCACATCATACTGTTCTTCTTCGGCCGCTCTAACTGCAGCTTCACCATCAGCCACCAAATTTAATTCGGCATCCATAATGTCAAATTCAATTTTAAGCTGACGCCGTACAGCCAAGCTGTCATCTGCCACCAAAACCCGAATTGCTTTTTGTGTACTGATATCTTGCTGCTGCGCTCGTGTTGTCGCATTAATGGCTTTAATATTTTTAAGCGTGGCCGAACAAGGCTCCAGCTCCGAGCCAATCGCAAATTCCGGATAGTAATGCAGGTGCCTAATCGTATAACTATCCAAAACTTGTAACATTTTAGCGGGATTAATAGGCCAGGATATTATAAATTCAGAACCTGCTTCGGTAGGAATAGGAGTTACATTGCTAATTTTTAATACCGGCTTACGGTCTTTAATGTTGATTGAGCTAGCAATGCCCTGCCAACAACGAACTGCCGTAGGGCTATTCACATTGACAACCTGAATATCGGCACCCTTAACCTCTGCCAAATCACTCGGCGAACTATTTTCATCGACGGCAATTAGCTTGTAGCAGCGCTGACGGTAACGAGTAATACTGAAAATTCTACTTAAAATTTTCAGATCAGTTTCGTTTACGCCTATAACGGCAACCACAAACACTTTACTCGATAACTTTACTGGAGAAACCTGAGCGGCCATTTTATGAAAACCCTCGATATTGATATTGCAAAGGATAATTTTTCTACTGACGACGTAGCTAAACCCGCAAATGCAATTATGATTACTAAGGTATTATTAAATAACACCAAGACGTTACAGCTGATAAATTCCTAGATTAATTTGGCGCGTAAAACAACCGCCATTTAATCTCTCTTGTATTTACTGTAAATGAGTTTAGATCAGTGCACGATCTCAGCAATGCTTATTTGCAAGCTTAAAAATCAGTGTCGCGTCAAATCGGTTGGGTTAAAAAACATCAATGCAAATTAATGCGACATAAAATAATGGATTAGACGACAATCGATTGAAATTTATTTTTAAATTTTAATAAATGTATATTAATTTCATCGAGTTATAAATTATATGATAATAACGCGCTTAACTCTCGTAATTTTATTTTTAAAAATTCATTACATTCGAAAAATGATTTTTTTTAACAATTTATGATTATTTATTCTATATCAGCATTTAATCTATCAGGAAAGCATTTGAATAACCAGAACGAATACACTAGAATTTAATCAGTATTCACATGCACCTGGCTCCAAGCAAAACCCTGTGCACCATTTCACAGCATCAACAAAGAGGCATTTATTATGGAAATGGAAGCGAGCTATAGCTGGTTCCTTGTGATCTTATCTTTTTTAGTATCTGTATTTGGGTCCTTTACTGGATTACAAATAACAAATGGAATGAAGTCATCAAAAAATGAACCGTCCCTATTATGGATAACATTGGCGGCCATTTCATTAGGTGGCGGCGCCATTTGGACGATGCATTTTATTGGCATGCTCGCTTATCAAATTCCCATGGATATTGGTTACACACCCGGGTTTACTTTTCTCTCACTGCTAATTGCAATTATTTCAGTCGGCATTGGAATTTATATTGCGGTTACTGGCCGCTTATCTGTTGCTCGCTTATTAGGTGCCGGAATGTTTACTGGCTTGGCGGTAGCAAGCATGCACTATATAGGCATGGAGGCGATGGTAATGCCTGGCGCCAGTATGACTTATGATAAAACTCTGGTGGGAGCTTCCCTGGTGATTGCCGTTGTTGCTGCCACAGTTGCACTATGGTTAGCCGTAAACTTGAAAGGCACAATGATTATGCTGTGTAGCGCCGTAGTTATGGCAATAGCTGTTTGCGGTATGCACTACACAGGTATGGCGGCCATGATAATGACGCACAATCACGATACTGAATCTCTTGTGATTGAAAATTCTATGACACCTATGACCATGGGTTTGTTTATTTTTTGCGCTAGTATGTTGTTATTAGTTATTTGTTTGATTATGTCACTTAATCAACTGAGTAACCGTATGGAAGACGAACTTGGCCACACTGAAAAAGCATAGCTTTACAGTATCCTTGCAGCGGTGTTGTTATTGAATTCAATGATCCACGAATTTAATGCGGCACCTTGCATTTATATTTTCTAGCTGGAGTTGCACTTTATCTTCATAGACCAAGGAGTCGCTTTTGAAAATATTATTGTTTGCCTCGGCTTACAATGGAATGTGTCAAAGAATGCATCGCGAACTTGAAGCGGACAATCATCAAATTGCTATTGAGTTGTCGGCAGATTCACAACAGATGAATGATGCAGTTACGCAATTTCAACCCAATCTTATTATTTGTCCTTTTCTTAAACATCGCGTTCCTGAAAATATTTGGCGCAAACATCTTTGCCTGATTGTACACCCTGGCATTGAAGGTGACCGCGGTCCCTCCTCGCTCGACTGGGCCATCACAAGCAAAAGGAGCCATTGGGGCGTTACTGTATTACAAGCTAATACTGAAATGGATGCCGGTGATAT
>JANYIO010000259.1 GCA_025362015.1 Gammaproteobacteria bacterium
CTTGATCGTTGGTCCGCTAGAATTACGGGTTAGAAAATTCAGCCGCTACACTTGCGCACGGTTACTTACACACTTTTGTTAAGTTATGTGTTCTCGTTTAATGCGAGTTGATAATTTATATCCTGTAAATAACGAATTTCAGTTTCTAAATCTGCACGCGTTAAGGGATGTAAATTGAGCCAATGTTGCGGAATTTGTAGTGTGATTTTTCTATCATTGGCGCCCAACATTAAAGCCGGCAGCTTATCTTTCTTTTTGCCGCGATGAAAAATTGCTGCCAAACGCAATAAAATTGCTAAGCGAATTAAATTTTCACTGTCGTGTAAAAAATGCTTACTTGGGAATCTTTTTCGGTGGGCAAGTACAAGCGTAGATAACTGTATTTGCTCGACTCGCGAGCAACCTGCAAGATCTACGTGCTGCACAATATAGGCGCTGTGTTTGTGGTAATCATTATGCGCTATATCCAAACCCACAGGATACAAACGCGTCGCCCACGCTAATAGCTTACTGGCTTCCGTATCATTCAGTTCCCAACTGTGAGCTACCTGCTCGAGTAATGCTAGCGCCGTCACTTCAACACGTTTTGCTTTTTCAATATTGACGTGAAAACGCGCCGCTAATGCATCAACACTGGCTTGACGAATATCATGATTTTCAAGTCTTCCTTTTAAATCAAACAATAAACCTTCGCGCAACGCCCAACTGGCAGCGGTCATTTCTTTAAGTTGTAAACTCTCAAATAGCGCTTTGAGTACTATCACCCCAGCTAAGAAAACGGCTTGACGATCCTCCGCAACGCCAAGCATTTTTAAATCCGTATTTCCATGCCGAACATACTGTTGAATTATTTTTTCCAAACTGTCCGCGCTAATAACTCCATTGCTCCAACCTGCGGCTTCACAAACTTTTGCGACCGTTTTTATTGTACCTGAGGCCCCTAAAACTTCACGCCAACCTTGTTGCAGAAATGATTCGCAAACCGGCTCTAATTCTTGTAAACACGCAATGAAAGCTTTATTAATATTTTTTTCATTAACGGAGCCTTCTAAAAAAAATCGCTTGGTTATTGCGACGCAACCCATATTTAAACTTTCTTTAAGCAATGGTGACATTCCTTCACCAATTATAATTTCCGTACTACCGCCACCGACATCTATCACCAGGCGTTTACCTGTTTGTGGCGCTATACAATGTGCAACACCCAAATACACCAGACGCGCTTCTTCATCACCCGAAATAATTTCTACAGGATGACCAAGGCGTAACTGCGCATCAGCTAAAAACTGACGCGAGTCATTAATACTTCGCAAGGTTTTTGTGCCGACAATACGCACGCTGCGCGACGGATATTCACGCAAACTTTCACCAAACTTTTCCAGACAAGCTAATGCTCTTGTGCGCGCATCATCACTTAAAGACCCATCACTACCTAAACCTAAACCCAAACGTACAGGTTCACGTAGACGATCCAATAGCACAAGCTGGCCGTTATCCCATTTGGCGATAATCATGTGGAAGCTATTCGAGCCCAAATCAATTGCGGCTATATGACTAGTTTTGAGTGGATCAAGACGGGAAAGGTTGAACATCGACTTTTACACCTGAAAAAAATTGCCCGACTACTGTCAGGCATTGGTTGTCGGGTATGGATGCGAGATTATTAATTCATTGTTGCCGATGCTGCAGGTGAATTTTCTGCACTCGTTTCGGCTTGTTGCTGTGCAATCATAATAGCTTGCGCAAAAACGGCATCAAAATTAATCGGCGCTAACATCAACGGCGGGAAACCGCCACGAACTAAAATACTATCAATTGCTTCACGTGCATAAGGAAACAAAATTTGCGGACAAAGTGTATTAATAGCGTGACTTAATTGCATGCCCTCTAGTCCAGCAATTACAAATAAACCAGCTTGTTTTATCTCGACTAGAAAAATTGCTTTATTTTCGATGCGCGCAGTTATAGTTAATAGTAATACGACTTCGTGTAAACTTTCGTCGAGCCTATTGACTTGAATATTTAAATCTTGCTGTATTTTCGGGCTCCATGTTTTACTTAAAGCCTCAAGACCACTTGGAGTTTCAAATGAAATATCTTTCAAATATATTTTCTGAATTGAAAATGCCATTTGTGGTGGCTTTTGTTCGTTATTCTCTGTGATCTTATTTTCTTCAGTCATAACATGCCTCGTAACTATTTATAATGTTCTGTGATCTATGATGTTCTTGCTACCGATAATTGTCAGCAATTTATTAGCAATTTATTTTTCTAAAAGCCCGTCAAGCTGGCCTTGTTTGTCCAGCGCCCACAACTCAGTAAACCCACCAACGTGATAATCACCAATCCAAATTTGTGGTACCGTTCTTTGTCCACTTTTTTGCATCATTTCACTGCGCAATTGTGGATTTTGGTCTACTCGAATTTCTTCAACAGCCACCCTTTTTTGCGCCAAAAGTTTTTTTGCATTTACACAATATGGGCATATCGCCGTGGTGTACATTAAAACGCGGGCCATCTTAACCTCTACTGATATTATTTACCTTTAATTAACGGTAAATTTTGATTTTGCCATTCGCTAATGCCGCCCGATAACCGTCGCACATCAAAGCCTTGCTTAGCAAGCAAACGGCCTACGTGCCCTGAATGCTGACCCATTTTATCAGCAACGATAATAATTTTAGTTTTATATTTATCTAAACTGCTTAAATCACTATTTATTTTCTCATAGGGAATATTAACGGCATCGACTAAATGACCCATCTTAAATTCAGCCGTTGCGCGAATGTCTAACACAATTGCTTTCTCTAAGTTAAGCAGTATTGTTAATTCATGAGTTGATATTGGTAACCCGCTTTTAATTCTTTCTGACCAGGAGTAAACCATTATCAAAGCAGCTAGCCCGCCAACTAATAACCATTCTTGCATTACAAAATTTAAAAAATTCACACGCTATACCTATTTTCATTTTTACATTCTATGGATTACACAGTTTTTGTGCGCGACTTACATTATACACTTACAGGTGTTTTGTAGTGCTTTTTGTATATATCGTTCTACTCATCAAAAAAAAATGCCCGCATATGCGAGCATTTTTAAATTACATCTTAAAATTACTTTTTACTTTGGGCATAGATGATCCATAGCCTTGAAAGCCGAGCCAGTTTGGATTTATCTGATACCGACTGAAACGCTTTAATTGCATCTGCCTTTTTACCACTATTTAGATTAGCTACGCCTAAGCGCAAATAGGCTTCATCAATTGAGGAAACACTACCTTTATTTATTGCAGTTTTTAATGCAGCTATCGCTTTATCATTTAGGCCGTGCCCCAAATAAGCAGCACCTATTTTTGCCAAGGCTTCGCCATTAGGTAAGGTTTGAGCCTCGGCAGCACTTACATCTAAACTTGCCAAATCTTGTGCCGCTTTGGTTTTAGCTAAATTCAGCAGCCGAGTCTCGCGCTCTTTTTCTTTAGCCTGCCCCAAAACGCCGGCACTAGTGCCCGCTTCAAGTGCAGCTTTGGCATCACCCGGATCGTTCATTGCCAAAGACAATTCAGCCATATCAATATATTCTTTCGCCTCAAGAATACCTAAGGCTTTCTTCAATCGGAAAATTTCAATAGTCTCTTTTTCCGAATAACTAGCTTCATTGCTCAGATACTTGAAGATGTTGCGCCAATATTCTTGCGTAGGATAATTATTTAACAAGGATTCTAGGGTTGTAGTAATGCCTACTTTATTATCCAACTTAAACTGACAGCTCATTAATAATTCATACCAGCCTTTTTCCGGTATTTTTTTAGCTTGTTCTGCTTGTTTAATTAATTTTTGTACTTGTTCGCCCGCCGTTTTAAAATCGCCTTTTAGATAATAAGATCTTGCAACTATATCCATAACTTCAACATTGGCTCCACTATCCTTCACATAACGCTCGCCATACTGAATAGCTTTTGGATAATCCTTTTGTTGAAAGTAGATTTGTGTCAGCAGAAGAATTCTTTCGGGGATTTGAGCTGCAGGGATTTGGTTGGCCGCCAGCATTGTTTCAATCACTTTTGCCGCACCAGCCGTGTCCTTCATCTGACCCAAAATAGAAATTTTAAATTCATTAATAATCTGATCTTCTTGTGCACTTTTACCGCTAACAGCTGAAGCCTCATTCACTTTATCGAGTGCTTCTTTAAATTTCTTTTGACCAATTAATTGTTGCGCCTCCTGCAGTGGTTTACCCACTTTCTGGCTAAGTTTTGGCTTTTCTGCTGCAAATGCCGCTGGCGACATAACTGCCGTTACAGAGGCGAGACTTGTAGCCGCAACTACTACAAATGCAAAAGATCGCAAAGTTGCTAAAATTAATTTTTTAACGTACATAACTCTTTACCAATTACTAATAATTACCGCGATTTAATTCTTAAATGAAAAAACGCTGGAATTATTATTCCAGCGCTTCATTCCCCACAATACCAATATTGGTTACACCTAATCGCTGCGCAGTTGCTAATACTTTCGCTACTGCATCGTACTTTGCCAACTTATTCGGCTTTAAATGCAACTCAGGCTTTGGCTCCTTATGTGCAGCCGCGGTAAGGTAACTTTTTAGCATTTGCGCATTTTCAACTTTCGAGCCATTCCAATAAATTGTGGTATCAAAATCAATAACAATATCAACAACTTCTGGTGGAGTGAGCGGCGGTGGACTAGTCGTTACCGGCATATCCAATTTTACCGCATGTGTTTGCGGCGGCAGCGTAATAATTAACATAACAATCAAAACAAGCATTAAGTCGATGAGCGGGGTGGTATTCACCTCCACCATTACATCGCCTTCTGCTCCATTACCTACATTCATACCCATGGTGAATTCCCTTGAGAATTTGTGAGCTTAAAAAGCTTAGTTTTTCTTAGGCTCTGTAATAAAACCTACGCGAACAATACCCGCCCTTTGGCAATAAGCAACAATACGCCCCACATATTCATAACGCGCATTTAAATCGCCACGAATATGCACTTCAGGTTGAGGCTTTTTAGGGGCAATATTTTGCAGTCTTTTTAGTACTTCTTCTTTTGGAATTTGGGTTGCATTCCAATAAGTTTTACCTTCTGGATCCACTGTAATTACAATGTTTTCGGGCTTGCTTATCGTCGGTATGTTCTCCACATTTGGGAGTTCTACTTTATGTACTTTGTTGGCGACTGGAACAGCGATTAAAAAAACAATCAGCAATACCAGCATAACGTCAACCAGGGGGGTTGTGTTAATGGTGGCATTAAATGATTCTTGGCCTTCACCGGAGGAAATGTTCATTCCCATTTTATCTACCTCAATTCAAGTTTTTACGTATGACAGAATGAAGATTTAACAATTTAATACCGTTAAATCTTCCTCCTTCATCAGGTATTAATTACCAGTGTAAAATCACTTGCCACCTTGAATACCTAATACTAGGTAGGCATGAACATCTGCCGCAAAATGATGCAAACTTTCGCTTGTCACTTTGTTACGACGAATTAACCAGTTGTAGAAAAATACTGCTGGTACCGCTACCGCCAAACCAATTGCTGTCATAATCAAGGCTTCACCTACCGGGCCTGCTACTTTATCAATACTTGCTTGACCTGAAATGGCAATTGCAATCAAAGCATGATAAATGCCATAAACTGTACCGAATAAACCTACGAAAGGAGATGCAGAAGCAACTGTTGCCAATACGGCCATGCCTGTTTGCAAATCATTTGTTACATTGCTCACCGAACGGTTAATGCACATGCTAACCCAAGACTCTAAGTCTATTCTGTCAGTTTTACCTTCGTGACTCTTAACAGCTGCAATACCATCTTCTGCGATGGCACGGAAAACACTGTTCGGCTTTAGGCTATTTACACCCTCTTTTAAGCTTTTTGCATCCCACACTTTGCGTGCTTCTTTAGCTTGACCATTCAATGAAGATTGAGCCAATAACTTAACAGCCGTGAGATACCAAGTGGCCGCAGACATAACTAACATTAGGATAAGAACTGTTCTTGCTACCCAATCTGGAACGCCATTATGACCGGCCCATAAGGCACCTAAATTAAATTGTTCAGACTTACTTGTGTCAGCATTTGCTTCATCAAGTGCGCTTGATGCATCAGCTGCTGGTGCTGGCGCTACAGCATCAGCTGGTGCAGCGGCATCAGTGGCTGGAGCCACATCTGTTGCAGGAGCCGTAGCATCTTGCGCAAAGGCTGAGCTAACTACGAAATGCTGACCACTTAAAGCCAACGCTAAAATTAAAACGGATGAAAGTTTTTTTAACATTTTATTAACCCTGCAGTTAAATTTATAAGATCTATTTTTAATGACTGACTTTAACAAGGAACAAGAGTAAAACTCCTATTTCTTGGCATCTTCAATCTTCCAACGGAAGTTTAATGGCAACCAGCATGCGACAGGCTTATCGCCCTGCATACAAGGTACAAATTTCCATGAGCGCTGCGCATGCTTAACAGCAGCATCATCTAAACGTTCAAAACCACTACTCGAGGCTACTTTTGCTTCGGTTACGCGACCATCTTCACTAATATAAAGCTGAAGGCCTACCAAACCTTCTTCGCCTAGGCGAATAGAGGCTGAAGGATATTCTGGACGACTTAAGCCCTTACCTGCAGGTTTTGCTTTGGTCAAAGTAGTTGGTTCAACTGGCTTTGGCACAGCATGCTGAACTGCTTGAATAGCAGTTGAGTTAGCAGGAGCGTCCGGCACAAAATCAAATGACGGTGGCGGTACAAAGTCAGGTGGTGGAATTTTAGTATCTGGTGGCGGTGGCGGTGGTTCAACTACCTCATCTGGCTTAATTTCTTCCACCACTTTAGTCTGAAGAACTTCTGACACTTTACTGGACAAATCGCCAGCCAAACCACTCGCTAAACCGTAAATTAAAACTATATGAAAAATAACTACAAAGAGAAGGCCAAACGACCGTTGACCTGTAGATTTTTGGGTGTGATATGACATAACTGAGCTGCCACCTTTCTGAAATTCACCTGCAAAAAATGAAACCGCTGTACAAATGAAACCGTTTTTTGGCCTTTGTATTCGCAACTCCATGAAGTTAGCGCCTAAAGCTACCCGCGCCAAGGTTGTAGCATTATAGCTACATCTCAAGATTTAGATGGCTTAATTAGCCGACGCTGACAATTCTTTAGGTTATTTTTGTGTATATATGAGCAGGCTTACTGCCCCCTAAAAAACGAACGTATCTTAACTTCTCTTATTACGCATGAAAAGCGCTATTTCTTTCATTTCTTTATTTAAACTGCAAATATTTGACGCTTAAGCCTACTTTTAAGCCCTTATCTAAATTTACACTACGGCCAAGCTAAGGACTTTTTTCAGGGTAGTAAGAATAACTATTTTGGTTTTCGCCCCGCCTTTACCTTCATTAGATATTCTAATTCTATAGGCTTAAAACTGCGCGCATACCAGACGAACTAACCATCATTTTCCGCCACACCGTAATATACTTAAGAGAATCTGTAGACTTAAGGCCTAGAGAACTTACCTGACAATTAGAGCCGTCAAACTAACACGGCCGGCAACTGGTCTTTGTTCGCTAAGCAACATTAGAAACGATAATCTATATTTACACTGGACATATTGGGCTTGTTATATAAACCATCGCAAATATTTTTGTATTCGAAATTAATATTAAAATGCTCGTCAATTACAAAACTAATGCCTATTCCGTAAGAGGCCCCAGAATAACTTGTATCCATTTTACTAAGCTCTTGGCTGCCAGAAAGAGTTTTTCTTGTTAAGGATGAGCTGGTTTTTGTATAGCCCAGTAAAGCATATAATTTAGCTTCATCATTTACCATTTCTGGCCTGTAGTAAATACTCTCATAATTGCCAATGTCGCGCTCAATCTGCTCCTTAGGCACAGCCGATCCCGGAGCAACGGTAAAATCAAAGCCCTTACCTGGCCTAACACTTGAACCGATACGAATTTCCGCCACCAAAACGTCGTTATATTTATATCCACTTATTAATTCCCCAGTACGAATAGCCGTGGTATCGCCTAGAGTCATTCCATTGGCACGAAGAGTCAGATCTTGCCTATCATCAATACCTGCTGCGCCAATACCAACATAAAAACCTCTATTATTATCAGCCAACGCGGGCATTGCTAATAACGCAAGAGCAAAAAAATAGACTTTGTTCATGGGGTTTCCTTTAAAAAGTTTTAAGCTTTGTTTTATCATTATAGATATGTGTCGCATCATAGCTGAGCATTGTCCATAAAAAAAGCACTGGTTTTCACGCCAGTGCTTTTGATTATTGTTTTTACAGCTTAGCGATTAACGATGTTTGATTTTTTCATTAGCTTTCAAACCAGATATAACCTCAATGTTTATACCATCCGATAGGCCCGTTTTTACTTCTCGTTTTTCAAATTTTTGCGGCGCCACTTCGACTTCCACAAAATTAGCTTTGTCTTCAATAATTAAATTACCTTCATTGATAGCCAACACGTTTTCTTTTTTGTCTAAAACAATATCCGCATTAGCACTGTAGTTAGCTCTGAGGAAAAGTTGATTGTTCAATTTTACTGCTGCACGAATTTGGAATTTAATGGTGCCCTGATCCGAAATACCTTTAGGTGAAATATATTCCAACATAGCGGTAAACGGCTTGCCCTCTAACGCACCAACATTTAGCACCAACTCCATACCTTCGCGTAACTTTCCTACTTCTGATTCATCTACGTTTCCTTCAAAAATCATGTCGGTCATATCAGCCAAATTAGCAACACTAGTGCCGGATTGAAAGGTACTTGATTCAACAATAAATGCACCTTCTTTGTTGGGGACATCCAGCACCATTCCGGTTACAGTCGCAGGAATCATATTGGATATTTTTTCAGATTTTTTAGTCGCGCCTGATTTTAGCAGCAGCATATTATTTTCTGATGAAGTTACTGCTTCCCGTTGCAAGTTATAAGTTAGTAAAAACTTATTAAACTCCGACGCTGAAATTAATTTTTGCTCGAATAGTTTTTTCTGCCGTTGATATTCAATTTCTGTATTTTGCAAATTGATTTTTGCAGATTCTAATTGTGACTCCGCCTGATTAACTTGTAACATGCTGGGTCGCAACGTTATTTTTGCCAAAATATCGCCTTTTTTTACTTGCTGGCCGGCAACCACAAAAAGCTGCTCAACCACACCCGAAACTTGTGATTTAACCTCAATTTCACGACGCGGAATCACTTTGCCAATAGCGACAGTTTTTTTAACAATCGTGGTTTTTATCACTGAATCTGTTTGATAAACCACCGGGGCCTGCTGCGATTTCTTATAAAGAAATACTGCTGTGCCTATAAACACAACTGCAATTAAACCTAACACTACAAACCACATAATTTTTTTCATTTTTCCCTTCTTACCTTTTGTTAATATTAATTAGTCGTTGATAACACTTTATTCATCTTGCAATGCAACTATAGGGTTTACAGCAGCGGCTTTTGATGCAGGTAATAACGATGCTAGAAATCCGGAAATAATTAACACCACTAATGCCATAATGGCCACTTTAAAATCTACCGCCGGGTGACGAAACATACCGGTATTAGCGCCGGCTGTATCCATAATTTTATTAATAAGTTCTAGTAACAACACTGCACAAACCAAACCAAAATAACCCGCTACTGCCGTAATAAAAATGGACTCTTGCACAATCATGCTAATAATCGATGCCGGTGTAGCCCCTAACGCTTTACGTAAACCAATTTCGCGTGTGCGCTCTTTTACCACAATAAGCATAATGTTACCTACACCTATGGCGCCCGCTATAATAGTGCCTATGGCCACTACCCAACTAAACACTTTAATGCCAATAAAAAGACCTCTAATTTTGTCGAATTCTTTTTGCAGATTAAAACTACCAATGACACCAGAATCATTGGGGTCAATTTTTTTAATCGTCCTCAAATATTTTTTTACATCCTTTTCTACTATCTCAGCATGTATACCAGCTTTTGGTATAACAACAAAATTTCCAACTCTGCCGACCTGATTAAATGCATAACGCAAAGTGTCATTAGGTATATACAGCTTCTCTGCTTCTAAACTATTAGGATTAGTTGAGGAGGATTTGAAAACACCTACGACTTGAAAACTAATACCGGAAATTGTGATGTCTGCGCCTATAGCATTTTCGCCGGGGGCAAATAACATTTCTTTTACACGAGTGCCTATAATGGCAACTTTCCGTCGCTTTTCATCGTCTATTTCATCAATATAACGGCCTTCAAGCATTTTTTGCTGTTGGACATTTGCCATGCCAGCATGAGTTCCCTGAATCGAGAAGCTACCATTTTTACTTTTATAAACGGTATAGGCCGGTGAGCCGCCCCAAATACCTAAACTATTTTGGGCATAAATTTTATCGACGCTGGGTACATTATTTTTTATTGCTGCAGTATCTTCAGCATTTAAAACCATGCGCCGTCCTACCGGCATACCCTGATAAGCAATTTGCGTATTACCTTGCGACCAAATCCATACCGCATTGGGAATATCTTTAAATTCTTCAATGACGCCATTTTCTAAACCCTTACCTGCGCCCAACAATATCGCAAGCATGAATATTCCCCAAAAAACACCAAACGCCGTTAAGCTAGTGCGTAATTTGTGTTGTCTTAGCGTGAAAAATATTTCTTGCCACTTTTCAGTATCAATAAGCATTAATGATTCCTTATTCCGCACGCATGGCTTCAATTGGCATAATACGCGCAGCTTTTAACGCCGGCATTAGCCCCGCTAAAGCGCCTACTATTACCAGCAAAACAATAGCTGTTAAAGCCGCCTGAAAATTTACTTCCGGGTTATCAAAAAATTCTAATTTCGCACCTACAGAACGCAGACCAAATGATACTAACTCCAGCAAACCAACACCTAGCACTAGACCACTATATCCGGCAATACTCGTTACCAAAATGGATTCCATCAGTAGCGTGCTCACAATACTAAAAGGTGTTGCTCCGAGAGCTTTACGAATACCTATCTCCCGCGTGCGTTCTTTTACCGTAATAATCATAATATTACTCACACCGATAATACCGGCGGTTAACGTGCCTAAGCCAACAAACCAGATAAATGCATTAATGGCAATAAACAAACCGTTTACTTTTTTTGCTGGCTCCGCCATGTTAAATGACTTGATGGCGCGCTTATCTTCTGGTGAAACGTCGTGACGAATTTTTAATAATTCGATAACTTTTTTCTCAAATTCAAAACCATCAACACCAGCTTTTGGTCGCAGCCAAATTGAACCTGCTTTTTCACTATTTCCAAATAACTTCGCGTGAATAGTTTTGGGAATGTATATGCGCTCGGAATCCTGGCCGTGATTTCCCTCGTCATGGAAAACACCTATAACACGCATAGCCACATCATTTATACGAATCGTTTTTCCTATAGGGTTAACATTTTTACCAAATATTCTGTCTGCAACTGCCAAACCAATCGCAGCGACTTTTCTAACCTCCAGATCATCAAACGGATTTGTTTTTCTGCCAAAAGTAAAAGGTACATCTTCTTTAATTCTAAAATATTCGTCGGGTACGCCATGCACTGAATAACTACCGATTTTATCTTCGTACTTAATAGTGACGCCTTCCGTTGCATAGTCGGCGGCGATAAATCTTACGTCTGGAATTTTTTGTTGGATTGCTAGCATATCTGCGGTCGTGAGTGGAGTGCTACGCCCTAGGCCCAAACCGTTATAAGCTACGGATGTGGTATTGCCCCAGACGATAACGAAATCCATCACATCTGAACCAAAACTTTTATACACACCATTTTGCATACCCTTACCCGCACCGAGTAAAAGAATAAGCATAAAAATTCCCCAAAACACACCAAAAGCCGTGAGTCCAGTGCGCAATTTATTTTGCTTTAAGGTGTAAAGAATTTCTTGTAAACCATCCATATTGATTAACCTAGAATTTCTTCTTCATCTTGATTCATCATGTCATCTGCATGACCATGTTTGGCTGGCACAATCAAACCATCTTTTAAAATAATTTGCCGTTGTGTTTGATCAGCAACATCTTTTTCATGAGTTACGATAATGATGGTATTGCCAAGGCTATGCACCTCCTTTATCAACGCCATAATTTCTATTGTTGTTTGGCTATCAAGTGCACCCGTTGGCTCATCCGCTAAAATAACTTTCGGTTTGGTAACCAATGCACGTGCTATAGCGACGCGTTGTTTTTGTCCGCCCGATAATTCATTTGGCATAAAATTGGCGCGATGCGAAAGGCCCACCATTTCTAAATATTGTGCTGCGCGATAATTACGTTCCTTGCGGCCAACATTTTGATAATACAACGGCAAGGCTACATTTTCAGTAGCATTTTTAAATGGTAATAAATTGAATGATTGAAATACGAAACCGAGTAGTTCATTGCGTAAATGCGCTGAAGTTTTTTCTTTAAGATTTTTTATTTCACGTCCAGCGAGAAAATAATCACCCTGATCGTGGTTATCTAAAATACCTAAAATATTCAACAGGGTGGATTTTCCTGAACCTGATGAACCCATAATGGATACTAATTCACCCTCTTGAATGTGCAGGTCAATTCCTTTAAGTACATGCAAAGGCTGCTCACCGGAATGATAGTATTTATGAATATTGTGAAGCTTAATCATGATAACTTCGGTCCTTTATTCAGATGGCTGGTTAATTAGGGCACCCATTTAGGGGTGATAGCTACGCCAATGTGTTTAATCACAATTTACTGGCATCTATCGGTTATTTGTTGTCGCAAGCGTTGGTATAAGGTTTGATGCAAATTCAATGACTTTGGATTCAATCTATTCACAATAATTCAATAAATGTATTATCCGGCATTATTCATCTTGTAATGCCGTGATGGGATTGACCGACGCTGCATTTAAGGCAGGAAGTACTGATGCTATAGCGCCGGCGACAACCAGCACCATTAGTGCCAGAAGAGCAGTACCTATATCGATATAGGGTGATGCGAACATACCCTCGCCCTTGCCCATTGTTAATAGCAGGGCTTTTATTCCCTCAAGTAAAAAAACAGCTGCAGCCAAACCTGCATAACCAGATACCACCGTAATTAGCAGAGACTCTTGCACAATCATTAAACTTATTTTTGTTGGTGTTGCGCCTAATGCTTTGCGTAAACCAATTTCTCTGGTCCTTTCTTTTACAACCACCAGCATAATATTTCCCACACCAATGACACCGGCGATGATAGTGCCTATGGCGACCAACCAACTGAAACCTAAAATACCTTTCACTAGATTTTGTTGTTGATGAAACTCTTCTTCAACGTTATAGGTTCGCAATACACCTACATCATCCGGGTGTATTTGTTGCCGTTCGTATATTATTTTTTTTACGTCTTTCTCTACTTGTTCAGCTTTGTAATTGGGCAAGGGTTGAATCCAAAGATAAATCAGCCTATCCATCTGATTAAAGGCTTTACGTAAACTATTGTTGGGAATGTAAATACTGTTACTTTGATTGTTATCTCCTTCATCGGGCTCTGTTGTTATATAAACACCTATGACCTGAAAATAGACGCCGCGAATATTGATAGATTGGCCAATAGCATCACCGCTATTTTTAAATAATATGTCCCTAACTCGCGT
>JANYIO010000301.1 GCA_025362015.1 Gammaproteobacteria bacterium
GTCTAAAAAATGAAATAGTGAGAGATATCTCGCTGTAAATGCATTTTTGAGACTTTTTTGTGGAAAACTCTGGCTATTTTATTTTTTAATCGCACGATGCGCTAATCTACATTTTTAGATGCTGATCGTGCAAAGATCTCAACACACATTTTCTTTTGCCGAGGGATAACTCAATAGGTTTTATCAGCGACTAGATGTGTTACCTGCGCAATTATTTATTGGCCTTGTGAAGCATCGCGAATATATTGGCGTGCTATTTTGGCGTTGCGATAACAGGCATCAAAGTTTTCCACGCCCTGCATAGTACGCGCAGCAGTTAAACGGCTGGCTGCCTTGGTATAGCTTAAAGTCCCGGCAAAGCCTTTGGCTTTTGCGATGGAAAGCTCGTTCCATGCGGCATCGCTTTCGCTAGCACAGCTGCTGCGAAATTGCGTTTTTCCGGCGCACGAAGTAAGGCTTAGAGCGACACACAAAAGTGTAAATACGAATAGAGAGCGGTGTAAAAGCATACAGAAATTCCTCTTGTTTTGTAGGTGTAGTGTACGGGCAGTTAATATTTGTTGCGCGAAGAAAGCAAGTGTAACCGATTTACTTATTGTGGCAATTGATGATCAGCTTACCAAGCTGTTTATATCGGTTCTGTCCTGTTAAAAGATGACAGATTATTTCTGTAATAATAGTTTGTCGACAACTGCAATACTTTGAGCAAGAACTTGCTCGGGATCTGCACTTATATCAATGGTATAAACATCATCTTCAGTGGTAGGGTTTTCAAGGCTGGCAAATTGGCTTGTTAATAATTGCGGCGACATAAAGTGGCCTTGACGATTATTAATACGCGCTTGAATGATGTCTTTATCGCCGTGCAAAAATAAAAAAATGGTGCGTAATCCTGCCTTGCGTAGTTCATCGCGATGCTTTTGTCTCAGGCCGGAAAAGGCAAGGCTGATATTGGTGTTACTGGCGGCGCTATTTTCTAAATGTTGCTTTAATGCTGCAACCCAGGGAATGCGTTGCGCATCTGTTAATGGAATATTTTGCGCCATTAAATCTCGTGCTTCCCGACTGTGAAAATTATCGCCATCTAAATAGGCATAACCGTAATGTTTTGCAAGGGCCTGCGCTAGTGTGGATTTTCCACTGCCGGATACACCCATAATGATAATTAACGAGGTGCTTGCTTCTGGATTCGATATGGGTTTCTGTAATCTCATGGAGAAACCTCTATAGGTGGTGAATATAAGCTTGTGGATATCGGCTGGGGAAGATTTTAGTAAGTCAACGATACACATAATATTATCAGTCTTATTATTAGCAATGATAGCGCAATCATTTGTTCTATGTTAGTGTTTAAAAAAAGAGCAGTAACTCTTATGTCATGGCTAAGTGTTATGAATCCATGAATTGGAGTGGGCAATACAAATGAAGATGGTAAAAAAACACTCAGATAAAAAAATAACTCTCGTGGATGTGGCCAGTGCTGCAGGTGTCAGTTCAATTACGGTGTCACGAGTAATTAATCAGCCCGGGAAGGTTTCCGAGGTGTTGCGTCAACAGGTGCAGGACGCGATTGATAGCCTCGGTTACATCCCCAATCAGCATGCCAGTTTGCTCGCGTCGGCAAAATCTAAAGTTATCGGTGTGGCTATTCCATCGCTGAGTAACATTGTTTTTACCGATGTGTTGCGTGGTATTTACGATGTGGTGGGGGCGGCTGGTTATAAAGTGTTGTTGGTGGATACGAATTACTCGTCCATGGAAGAAGAAAAAATGATTCGAACTCTGCTTAGTCAGTCGCCAGAAGCAATGATTATTACCGGTGGGAATCAAACCCGAGCTTGCCAAAATATATTACAACAGGCGCACGTGCCGATTGTACAAATGATGGAATTGCTCCCTCAGCCATTGGATATGAATATAGGCTTCTCGCATTGGCAAGCGGGTCACGATGTCGCTACACATCTATTGCAAGAGCGTTATGTGCGTATAGGCTTTATCGGCGCGCGCATGGATCCACGTGCACAACAACGTCTGCTGGGATTCAAAAAAGCGTTGGAAGATGCAGATAAGTTTTTTAATAATTTTATTCTCACTACGGACGAGCCCTCCTCGATTGGGATAGGCGGTGAGTTGTTCAAAAATTTAATGGCATCGACTAAGGGTACACTTGATGCCATTTTTTGTGTGAATGATGATTTGGCATTAGGCGCTTTGTTTGAGAGTCAGAGAATGAGCATTAACGTGCCGAGTGATTTGGCGCTTTGCGGGTTTAACGATATCGAGGCCTCGCAATTTGTAAATCCATCGCTTACCAGTGTTTATGTGGGTCGTTATGACATGGGAGTGAAAGCCGCTGAGATGGTTATCGCCCGACTCAATGGCAATGTTATTGAAAATGTTGTTGATATGGGTTACGAAATTAAAAAGCGTCATTCTACTAGTCGTAGTTAGCCTGGTAGTAGTTAGTCTTCAGAAATAGCTTTCATTTTGTTTGCAAAAAATAAAAAAACGATGCGGTGGCATTGGCGCTTTTATCGTTCCAGCGCAAGCTGTCTTGACAGCCCATTACGTAAATTGAGAATTCGTGGAGTAAAATAATATGAGCCTCAATAGAGACTCATGTTGAAATGTGGGTACAGATTAAGCGTGCGATGAATGCCGCTTTTATTGTAGAGTTATTTTTTAGCGGTCGGTTTTTTCACAGGTTTTTTTGTAGCGACCGCGGTTTTTTCTGGTTCTGCTTTTGCTGTTTTGGTGCTCGCTGATTTGGTCGGCTTAGCTGCTGGTTTTTCTTTAGCTGTTGTTTTGGTGGGGCTAACAGCCGGCATTATTTCTGCTACTTCCGGTTCTATCGGCGCTTCTTGTGTTGCTTTGCTCGCCTTTGCTTTGGGCGGTTTTCCTTTGCCAGAAGCCGCAGCAGCAATATTTTTAACAATCGCTAGATACTTAATCCAAGCCTGTTCGACCGGGCTTTTAGGGGCGCTTTGATTGGCGATTACTTTAAGAATGTGTAGGTCTTCGGGCGTAGCGTCAGAGACTTCGTCGATAGAAAGCGCACTTATTAAGGTGCCGTGTTTGCGGATAAGCCGCGCTTGAATGTCAGATAACCCACCTTTTTCGAATCCATCAGGAAAACGTATTGGATCTTGAAATGCCTGCTTCAGATAGTGATCACGCGGCAGCATAGTGATATCTCCGTTCTTAGAATGTGCATTCATTGTTGTTATAGGTGGCCGCCAAACCGGTAGCGGCCAAAATTCTTTGGCGAATGTAATCTGTTTTTACAATACTGTATAGATGATTTTCAAGGCTTTGCCAGCTATGGGTGTAATTTATAAAAAAG
>JANYIO010000318.1 GCA_025362015.1 Gammaproteobacteria bacterium
GGTTGGTGCAAGCAATACCGCAAATACTGCGGGCAAAAGCGTAGCTGCTAAAGTTATAGATGTGCCCAGCAAAAAAGCTGTTTCAAAGTCAGTTGTTGCGGGGCAGCCATCAATTTCGAATATCGATTTCCGTCGTGGCCAAGCTGGTGAAGGTAGAATTGTTGTCACCTTGACAGATCCCCATGTGAGTGCGGATCTTGTCACTACCGGTGCCGGTGTGAAGTTGTCTTTTGCTAATGTGGCTACGCCTGCTGAATTGCGTCGCCGTTTAGATGTTGTTGATTTCGCAACCCCAGTCACTCTTGTAAATACTTCGCAAGAAGGGAATAACGCCACTCTTAATGTCTCGGTCAATGGTGAGTTTGATCACATGGCCTATCAAACTGACAATGAATATGTTCTTAGTATTAAGCCGTTAACCGAGCAGGAGAAAAAAGATAAGAAAAAAGATTTCCAATTCAGCGGTGAAAAAATTTCGCTTAACTTCCAAGACATGGAAGTAAGAGCGATTCTACAAATTTTGGCAGATTTCTCTGATTTTAATTTGGTTGCCAGCGATACAGTTCAAGGTCGAATTACTTTGCGCCTTGAAAATGTCCCATGGGATCAAGCATTGGCTTTGGTTTTAAAAACAAAGGGCTTGGATAAGCGTTTGGATGGCAATGTGATGATGATTGCTCCTGCGGCAGAAATTGCTGAGCGTGAGCGTCAAGAGTTATCAACGAAGAAACAATTGGAAGAGCTGGCTCCATTAAGAACAGAATACTTGCGTGTGCGCTATGCCAATGCCAAAGATATGTTTGAACTGTTCCGAGGACATGGGGGCGGTGGTTCAGGTGGTTCAGGTGGCGGTGGGAGCCAATCTACCGGCAGTGTTTTATCTGATCGCGGTCAGGCGGTAGTTGATGAGCGTACTAATTCTATTATCGTCACTGATACTGTAGATCGTATTGAGCAACTTAAGAAACTGATCGAGCAAATTGATATTCCTATTCGTCAGGTCATGATTGAAGCGCGCCTTGTAATTGCCAATACTAACTTCCGTCGAGAGTTGGGGATTCGCTGGGGGGGCATCACTTATGGGCTAAATAAGAGTTCCCTTATTGAAGGGGCAGGATCTTTAGATGGTTTAAAAAGCAGTCCTGGTGGCCCTTATGAAGTTCTGACCGGGAAACCAGGTAAATCAACTGATATGAATAATGATCATATTGTAGATTTGGGGGTGTCTGACCCTGCGGGAAGTATTGCTGCGGGAATACTTACTGATAATGGTTTCCTTGATATGGAATTATCAGCTCTTGAGAATGCGGGTTATGCAGAGATTGTTGCTCAGCCCAAGGTTATTACTAGCGATAAGCAAATGGCTATGATCAAGTCGGGTAAACAAATTCCTTTCCTTGAGGCTTCTGCAAGTGGTTCTACTAGCACCAGTTTTAGAGAGGCGGTATTGAAACTAGAGGTGACACCACAGATTACACCGGATAATCATGTGATTATGGATCTGGCTATCACTAAAGATTCTATTGGCGAGGTTACCAAAACGGGTAGTTTGTCGATTGATATCAACCATTTGGAAACTAAGGTGTTAGTACCTAATGGCGAAACAGTTGTGCTTGGCGGTGTCTTCGGCATTGACTCTAACAAATCAGATGTAAAAGTTCCGGTATTGGGCGATATTCCTTACTTGGGTCGCTTGTTCAAGCACACCGTAAACTCTGAAACTAAAACTGAGCTGCTGATATTTATCACACCCAAAATTATTGCGGACAAAATTACCAACTGATGCAGAAGCGTAATATATATCTTGTCGGCCCTATGGGGGCTGGCAAGTCTACAATAGGCCGCGTTCTCGCGGCCGAACTTCATCTGAGTTTCCGCGATAGCGATAAAGTGATTGAAGATAGAACCGGTGCTGATATTCCATGGATTTTCGATATGGAAGGTGAGGAAGGTTTCCGGGATCGTGAGTCTGCAGTGCTGGAAGAACTATCAATGGGGCAGGATGTTGTAATAGCTACCGGTGGGGGCATTATTTTGCGTTCACAGAATCGTGAAATAATGAAATCC
>JANYIO010000022.1 GCA_025362015.1 Gammaproteobacteria bacterium
GAAGAGGGGAACAAAGTTCCTAATTGACTTAGCTATTGATAATCAAAAAACTTTCTATGCTCTTTACCTGCACTTAACGAGTTTACTTTATTAGGGTGCTTGTACTCTTTCCAATTATCTACCAGCTTGCCGACATTCAAACGCGGAAACTCGCCTGCATCTGTATCGGTAATATCTAAAAATTCTAGTAAGGTTTTGAGGCTTTTAGTCTGGCTGATATTGATGGTTAAAAAATTGTCTCTATTCAAAAAATATTCAAAGACTTCTTGTTGATGCGCAAGGTAGCAGGCTTTCAGATGTTGTTGATTTACTGGATCTGGTGCTGTTAAGAGCGCAAAGGTTTTGTTGAAGCTGCGTTTGAGTACGGGATTAAGATAGCCTGTTTTTGCATCTAGTTCGGGTAGCATTTTATTCAGTAGCATTTGCATTGAAGGCACCCAGCTTTCTAATGCTCGGTCTAAATAAACAAATTTTGAATTAGGGAAAAGTTTATCTAATTGTTGGTAGTCGCAAAAACAGGGCGCATCAGAGATGGCATCTGCTAACTCAAAGGCACGTTTGGTATAAGCAGTATGCGCAACTTTAAAGCCATAATCCAGCAGCGCAACACTGATACTGGTGGTTCCAGTTCTAGGCAGGCCGATGATAAAGAGTTTATTCATAGATGCGCTAGGCTATTTTATAACAGGTGCGCTAGGTTATTTTATAAAGTGAAAAACTACAATGCTACTTTTCTTGGTTCTATTTCTCTTAATACTGCTTTCCGTAAAACTACTTTCCTTGTTTCAAGCTCCAGCGTGAAATAAAGAAAGTGAGCGCGAGTGTAGTTACCAACTCAAATCAGTTTTCAGATTTTTCTCTAGCACCTTAGCTAAGCGGGCATGAGTAGTGCTGTTAGGGTGATAATCGCAACCGAAGCCTTCAGAGCCATCGTTTTGGCCCAGATCGAGCACTTTGATTTTGGTTTTTTCCAATGTACTTAATACTTGTTTTTGTGCTTCGTGAATTGCTTTGGTTAGCATGGGGCTAACAATTAAATAGATCGGTTTGCCGTTGTAGTCACTTTGAACTTTTGCGATTAGGTTTGCCATCGCAAGGCGATAATCATCGCTAGCCGAACCTTCCCAATAATCGTTGGTGCCTATGTTGATAAGGATTGCATCGGGCGTGTATTGCGCTGAATTCCAAACGCTGGTTGTTTCATCGGCGAGCGTGCGAGGGTAGCGCGCCAGAATGGTTGGATATGCGGGTGTTTTTTCGCCGTAAGAGCGCCAAGCACCAATGCCAGACCACGCAATTGCATGCAAGTCAGCACCCAGCGCATTAGCGGCCAGCGCAGCGTAGGTTAGCTGTTGGTTGCTGGTATCCAGCGTGTAGTGGCAAGTTGCACTTGTGCCTTCAACGCCATAACCCGCGGTAATGGAATCGCCTATAACCAATAAACGTTTTTGTGGTGCTGGCGCTGCGGTTAATAAGGTGCCGTCTACTTGTGGATCGCCAATAAAACTCGTTACGCCAGCAGTAGACTCATTAACCCGTGTTAAGCGTACTGTGTGGGTTCCGCCCGCAAGGTTTGCGGCCAATGCATAGCTATGGCTGCCTGCTTGCGTCCACAAGTCTTGCGTCTTGTCATCTACTGTCACTTGAAAGCGCACGGACGCTTGGCTTTCCATATTAATTGCAGCCTTTGAACCCTCAAAACGAAATTCAATGGCAGAACCTGGCCAGGTAAATTTCGCTTGGCCGCTGGTGTTGCGATCAAAGCGGCCAATTAAGCGTGCATTGTTACCCGTGAATGTGGCTGAACTGACTGTAGCCGAAGAGGATTGATTATCCTTTGGGGATGCAATGCTTGCTGCTGATGAGTTGTTATTAACAACAGCTTTTGTATCGCTAGGTTTGGCGCTTGTACTGCCACCGCCACCGGCACAGCCCAGTAACAGCAAAGAAAGTGTTGAGATAGCAAATAGATTTTTTTTCATGAGGGAGAGCCTTTTAATAAACCTTATCAGGATAGTTAGTTGTTATTGTTTTGTGCCTTGAACTAGCGCAGCCTAGTACAACATATAGCCTCAAAAAATCGTATTCTATTTACAGAAATATACAAAAGTACGGCGGGTTATTTAGGTTCCATCACCGCTTTAAATAGTGCGGTGTTAATACAGGTATCAAGCCAGCGCTGTAAATTTTTATA
>JANYIO010000039.1 GCA_025362015.1 Gammaproteobacteria bacterium
GGCCATACGTTCAATTCATCCTGGTTAAGCGTTTATGGAAAAATTGGAATAGCTGACATTACGGCAAAGAATCCGAATGGAATGAACAGCAACGAAGAATATGAAAATTCAAAATCTTACAAAAGGTCTACTTTTGCTTTAGGGGCAGGCGTAAGGTTTACGCCTTTTTCGAAGCAAAGTGGTGCATATTCCAAACTGGAACTCTTAGCGGAAGGGAGCGCTCCGTTGTACACACCCATTGGTTTGTTCTTAATATTGGGGTACAAGTTTTAAAAAAAATATCAAAAATGTTAACGGGTATTACCGCTCACTTCAGCACTTTTAGTTTCGGCATAATATCTTTCGCTATAACCTAGAAGGAGTGAAAATGGAACATTCAGCACTTGCCATGGTTGAGTCAACGAATCAAATGATTGAATGGATCGGGACCATTGTTATCCCATTGGAAATTCTTTTCTTAACAATCATCAAAAAAAAGATTTTCTACGGTGACACATATGTCAACATACTATGTGCTGAAGCTTGTCTTCTATATTTTCAAGTGATTGACAGCAGCTTTCCTTTTAACTGCATCGAATTTGTGCGCCAGCATGCACTATTTAATATTGCCCCCAGTGGCTGGGGCGCTCTTGCACATATAGTCGTAGGTGACTTATGTTTTTATCTGTTTCACAGAATGGCACACACGAAACATTTATTTTCTCTCGAACATTCTATTCACCACTCATCCAGAGAATTTGATTACAGCACCAACCTTCGAGTTAGTTTTTTTGCAAATGTATATTCATGGACACCCCTTATTATTCCAGCCTTGTTAGGCTTTAACCCCACCATGTTATTCGCTTGTTTTTTTCTTGCCAACGGTGTTCCATTTTTTCTCCACACCCGCTATATCGGCAAGCTAGGTTGGATAGAAGCGATATTCAATACCCCCTCACATCACCGAGTTCATCACGGAAGAAACCGCTGCTACATTAACAAAAACTTTGGCGGCATGTTAATTATCTGGGATAGACTATTTGGCACCTACGCTGAAGAAATTGAACCGGTAGACTTTGGTGTTGAACATATTGCTGCCTGCCGCAACCCTCTAAAAGTAATATTTCGTGGCTGGCTAGAATTACTGTCGCGTAAATATCCGCAACCCAAATAAACCAATTTATTGAAACATTGCCGACCGCAAAAAAAACAAACAACCTAATCAAATTGAAACTATAATTTGAGCTTTATTTCAATATGGTTTACCATTTTTACAAACAGAGGATTAGAGTATGCATTTTATTAAATGTACGTTCGAACAACACGCCTCAGAAATTCTTGCCATATTTAATGATGCCATTCTCAACACTACTGCTCTCTACGAATACAAACCACGCACACTCGAAACCATGAAAAACTGGTTTCATACCAAAACAGAAAATAATTTCCCTATAATTGGTGCAACCAATGAAACAGGCCAATTGCTCGGTTTTGCTAGCTACGGAACATTTCGCGCATGGGCAGCTTATAAATATTCAATAGAACATTCTGTGTATGTGCATAAGAATTATCGCGGCAAAGGCTTGGGCACTGCTCTCATTCAAAAATTAATTCTCCTAGCTAAACAACAGCAATACCATACAATGATTGGCGCTATAGATATAGACAACAAAAGCAGTATTGCCCTACATGAAAGATTAGGCTTTACTCATGCAGGCACGATTAAAGAAGCTGGATTTAAATTTGGGCACTGGCTGGATTTTGCTTTTTATCAGTTGATTTTGGAAACACCAAAAATGCCAGTAGATGGCTGATTAATAGCCTAAAATAAAAAAGCCGATCATTTGATCGGCTTTTTTATTTTAAAAACACTGGAAAACTATTCCCACTCAATAGTCGCTGGCGGTTTGCTCGACACATCGTAACAAACTCGTGACACTCCAGAAATTTCATTAATAATTCTACCAGACACTTTTTCTAATAATTCATAAGGTAAGTGCGCCCAGCGTGCAGTCATAAAGTCTACTGTTTCAACGGCGCGCAATGAAATCACCCAGGAATAACGACGACCATCTCCTACAACGCCCACTGATTTTACTGGCAAGAACACCGCAAAAGCCTGACTGGTTTTTTGGTACCAGCCAGCAGCATGTAATTCTTCGAGAAAAATTGCATCGGCTTCACGCAGAATATCTGCATATTCTTTTTTCACTTCACCAAGAATGCGCACCCCCAAACCTGGGCCGGGGAATGGATGGCGATAAACCATATCGTAGGGTAAACCCAATTCCAAACCAATAGCACGCACTTCGTCTTTAAATAATTCACGCAAGGGTTCAACTAATTTCATGGCCATATTATCTGGCAAACCACCCACATTGTGATGCGATTTAATCACATGCGCTTTTCCTGTTTTTGCCGCGGCAGATTCAATCACGTCGGGATAAATCGTACCCTGCGCCAACCATTTCACATCTTTTAATTTGGTAGCTTCAACGTCGAACACATCAATAAAAGTGCCGCCGATAATTTTACGTTTTTTCTCTGGATCATTTTCGCCTTTCAATTTATTTAAAAATTGATCCTGCGCATCGGCACGAATAACAGTTACACCCATATTTTTAGCGAACATGTCCATGACTTGATCGCCTTCGTTTTTTCGCAGCAATCCGTTATCGACAAATACGCAGGTGAGTTGCGTACCAATAGCTTTATGTAAAAGCGCAGCGACTACCGATGAATCTACACCGCCAGATAAACCCAACAGAACTTTATCAGTTCCTACTTGCGCGCGAACTTTTTTAATAGCATCTTCAACAATATTGGCCGGCGTCCACAAAGATTCACAACCGCAAATATTTGCGACAAAATGTTCGTAAATACGTTTGCCTTGCAAGGTGTGCGTGACCTCAGGATGAAATTGCAAACCATAGAATTTTTTAGCTTCATTGACCATACCGGCAATGGGACATGAAGGTGTTGATGCTAACAAACTAAAACCCTGCGGCATTTTAGTCACTTTGTCGCCGTGGCTCATCCATACATCTAACAAGGCGCTGCCATCGGCCGCGAGATGATCTTTGATATCTTTTAATAAAGAACTTTCGCCGTGTACTTTCACTTGTGCGTAACCAAACTCACGCACATTAGAGCCTTCAACCAACCCGCCCATTTGCATGGCCATGGTTTGCATGCCGTAACAAATACCAAGCACTGGCACACCTAAATTAAAAACAATTTCCGGCGCGCGCGGTGAACCTGCATCGAGTGTAGATTCCGGGCTGCCTGCCAAAATAATTCCACGAGGGTTATAAGCACGAATTTCTTCTTCGCTCATATCCCATGCGCGAATTTCGGAGAAGACACCAATCTCACGCACACGGCGTGCAATAAGTTGCGTATATTGCGAACCGAAATCCAAAATAAGAATGCGCTGTGCGTGAATATCGTGAGTCATGCTAATTCCTGTCAAAAAATAAACAAAAGATAAAATCAATAAAAATGAATTCGGTTTAAATGAAAAACTCGGGCGCACCCGAGTTTTTATTCACAACAAAAAAATGGAATTACTAACGCCCGCCTACCGGATAATTCGGTGCTTCTTTAGTAATTTGCACATCGTGCACATGGCTTTCACCCATACCTGCCGAGGTGACGCGAACAAACACGGGTTTGATCCGCATAGTCTCTAAATCAGCACAGCCGGTGTAACCCATTGCCGAACGAACACCACCCATCATTTGATGAACTATCGCACTTAATGAACCTTTGTAAGGTACGCGGCCTTCGATACCTTCCGGCACCAATTTTTCCGCACCTTCGTTGGCATCTTGAAAGTAACGATCACTTGAACCCTGAGTTTGTGCCATGGCGCCGAGCGAGCCCATACCGCGATAGGCTTTATAAGTGCGACCTTGAAACAGCTCCACTTCGCCCGGCGCTTCTTCAGTACCAGCAAACATAGAACCCATCATCACCGCATGTGCACCAGCCACTATCGCTTTGGCGATATCGCCGGAATAACGAATGCCACCATCGGCAATCGCAGGTACACCCGTGCCTTTTAACGCTGCAACTACATTAGCTATAGCCGATACCTGCGGCACACCTACACCGCTGACGATGCGTGTTGTACAAATAGAGCCTGGACCAATACCGACTTTAACGGCATCTGCACCTGCTGCAACCAATGCCAGGGCAGCTTCACCGGTAGCTATATTGCCGCCAATAACTTGTACTTCAGGAAATTTGGTTTTGATGGAACGCACACGGTCGAGTACATTTTTGGAGTGGCCATGCGCCGTATCCACCACCAATACATCCACACCCGCTTCAACCAATGCTGCAACACGGTCATCAGTATCGCGGCTAGTGCCAACACTTGCGCCCACACGCAAACGACCTTCAGGGTCTTTACAGGCGCTGGGGTAGCGCTCAGCTTTGTTCATATCTTTAACAGTAATCAAGCCGCATAATTTAAAGTTATCGTTAACAACCAACACTTTTTCGATGCGATGTTTGTGGAGAAGGTTACGCACTTCTTCAGACGAAGCACCCTCTTTCACTGTCACTAACTGTGACTTGGGTGTCATGATTTTGGAAACTGTGGCATCCAGATTAGTTTCAAAACGCACATCGCGGCCAGTAACTATGCCAACCAAGTCGCCTTTATCCAGTACCGGCACGCCAGAAATATTATTTTTGCGGGTCAATGCGATCAAATCGCGAACAGTAGCATTGGACTCAATGGTGATAGGGTCTTTTACCACACCGGCTTCAAATTTCTTAACAGCGCGCACTTCGGCCGCTTGTTCTTCAATCGACATACTCTTATGAATGATGCCGATTCCACCTTCTTGTGCAATCGCAATGGCCAAACGCGCTTCGGTCACAGTATCCATAGCAGCTGAAATCAACGGAATATTCAATTGAATGGTGCGCGTCAGTTGAGTTCTTAAAGACACATCCTTTGGCGTTACGTCAGAATAACCGGGCACCAACAGCACATCATCGAACGTTAGGGCTTCTTCAGCAATCCGCAACATAGCAACCAACCTTAACCAAAGTGAAAAATAACGAAGAATTATAGCGGCTTAGGCTACATGGGTAAACCTAAACCTTAGCGCAACCTGGCTAAAGGCTACCATCACCCCCATTAAGACTCACACCATAAGTAAGACGTACACCATAAGGGCTACCCCTACAGAATGACTTCACCTAAAATGCCCGCATGACAAATCCCGACTTATTCAATACCACTACCGAACGCGACGTAATCACTGTTAGCCAGCTTAACCGCCGCGCCAAGCAGCTATTGGAAACGCACATGCCTTTGTTGTGGGTAGAGGGCGAACTTTCTAATGTTTCCATTCCCTCTTCTGGCCATTGGTATTTCACGCTCAAAGATAACGAAGCCCAAGTGCGCTGTGCAATGTTTCGCAATCGCAATGTGACTGTGCGTTTTAAACCAGAGCAAGGCCAACACGTTTTAATTCGCGCGCGCGTGAGTTTGTATGAAGGCCGTGGCGATTACCAAATCATTGCTGAACATATGGAAGAGGCTGGCGCAGGTGCGCTGCAACGCGCGTTTGATGAGCTCAAATTAAAACTCGCTAGCGAAGGTTTGTTTGATGAGCATATTAAAAAACCTTTACCAACAATTCCCAAACATATTGCGGTTATCACATCACCAACGGGCGCCGCAATTCGCGATATTTTAAATGTGTTGGAACGTCGCTTTCCTAGCATTCCCGTCACCATCATTCCCGTTGCGGTACAAGGTAAAGAATCTGCACCACAAATTGTTAAAGCAATTGCCTTGGCAAATCGTGCCCAGCTATCTGTTAACCAACTATCTGTTAAAAAGTTACCTGATGAAAAGCTATTAGGTGAAAAATTATTTGATGTGATTGTGCTGACACGCGGTGGCGGTTCGCTTGAAGATTTATGGCCATTTAATGAAGAGATTGTTGCACGTGCAATTTATGCCAGCGAATTGCCCATCGTCAGCGCTGTAGGTCACGAAATAGATTTTACGATTGCCGATTTTGTGGCTGATATGCGCGCAGCTACTCCTTCTGCCGCCGCAGAATTAATTACACCAGATGGCGATGAATGGCTGGATAAATTTATTGGTTTTGAAATATTACTAGAAGAAGCCATTGCGCGAAAATTGCAACATCTGCAACAAAAATTACACTGGTTACGTTCGCGTTTGCGCCACCCAAAACAAAAGCTTGAACAACAAGCGCAACTGCTAGACACATTAGAATTACGTTTAAAAAATACCGCGCAGAAAATACTTACAGCGTATCGCAATCATTTAAACAACCTGGTTATTCGCCAAAAACCTTTGCATCCGCAGCTGCGTTTGCAACAATTGCAAACGCGCTTGCAACAGGCACAACAAAATCTTAATAAAGTCCAACAATTTACACTCGCACAAAATCAACAAAAATTTAACGCTGCCGTACGTATGCTGAACACACTCAGCCCGCTAAAAACCCTCGACCGTGGTTACGCGATAGTAACTGCCGTGGACTCTCCCATCCCCATTACCAGCAGCTCACAAATTAATATTGGCGATGCGTTAAATACCCGAGTGGCAGAGGGTGAATTTGTTTGTCGAGTGGAAACTGTTTTGCGTAAATAATATTTATTAAAAAAACTAGCATTGACCTTGCGAGCCGCCGCCAAGTAATTGAACTAAGGCGACGGCCGCAACTTTCAACCCGTCTTTTCCATTAATCTTTGTCGCCACAACCGCCGCAACAATTATCTTTATTTTTTGTTTCAAGAGTATTTGCAGGATCAGCAACGCAAACGGCTGCTGTACCACCAAAACAAAATAACCCTTTCATAACTTGCCAACTGACTGCTAAAGCACCCACCATAAAAACGACATCGCCAATCGTGCGAACCCAACGCAAAGTTTGTAACAAATCTTGCTGCATAAAAGCTTCACTGCGCGCGTACCATAAACCCTGAGAAACGCTGGCATAAAATTGAATCAAGCCTATTGGTAACAAACTGGTGAATAGCATTAAAGCCAAACCACCATTAAGCCCCCAAAAACCGACTTTCATTAAACCTTCGCTGAAAACTAGTTGTGGGCGAAGGTAACGCAACACCAGTAATGTAAAACCCAGCGCAAGAAAACCATACACACCAAAAAGCGCGGCATGCGCATGAGTTGCAGTGGTATTAAGGCCCTGAATGTAATACAGCGCTATAGGTGGATTAATCATAAAACCAAATACACCGGCACCGAGCATATTCCAGAAAGCTACGGCGATAAAAAATGTTAGCGGCCATTTAATATTTTGCATCCAGGGTGCGCGATTTTTTAATCGCCAATGCTCCCATGCCTCATGCCCCAGCACGACTAAAGGTACAACTTCCAGCGCACTAAATGTTGCACCTACTGCCATCACTGGTGTGGTGGTTCCAGCAAAATATAAATGATGGAATGTGCCCGGAATTCCACCGAGCATAAATAGCGATGCTGACCCTAAGCTTGCACTTGTGGCGAGCCTGCGCGACACCAAACCCATGCTGCAAAAAATAAATGCCAGTGCGGTAGTAGCAAATACTTCGAAGAAACCTTCCACCCATAAATGCACAATCCACCAGCGCCAATATTCCATTACCGAAAGTGTTGTACGCTCACCATAAAAGAAACCCGCGCCGTAAAATAAACCTATAGCAGCGACAGAAAAAGTGAGCAACGCGAGTAAATTTTTATCGCCGGGCTTGTAAAGTGCGGGGACTATACCGCGCAGCATCAATACCAACCACAGTACAATACCGGTGAATTTTCCGATCTGCCAAATACGTCCTAAATCAACATATTCATAACCTTGATGACCGAGCCAGAAATTGAGATTGGCCGGCATAATATGCGCTATGGCCAAAAAGTTTCCGGTAAAAGATCCGACCACTACCGCTATCAGTGCCCAAAATAAAATATCCACGCCGAGCTTTTGGAATTTAGGATCTTTACCACCATTAATAATGGGCGCAAGAAATAAACCCGCTGCAAGAAAACCTGTTGCTATCCAAAATAATGCCGCTTGAATATGCCAGGTGCGCGTCAATGAATAAGGGAACCATTGGGAGAGATTTATTCCGTAAAATTTTTGCCCTTCCACGGTGTAATGCGCAGTCAAAGCTCCCACAAAAATTTGAAAGCAAAGCAGTGCTACAATTAAAAATAAATATTTACCAAGAGAACGCTGTGAATTTGTAATAGCAACTAATGAAAGCGGATCTTGCGCTGGAGCAACTGGCTCTTGCTCATCTTCTTTACGCAGAAATGACCAAACCCAAATTAAACCACCCACACCCGCAATCAATAAAATAATACTAACGACGGACCAGACAATATTTTCAGCAGTTGGCTTATTACCAATAAGCGGTTCATGCGGCCAATTGTTGGTGTAGGTAGATCCACCTTCAGGGCGCTCAGTACTTGCCGCCCAAGCAGTCCAAAAGAAAAATTCAGTTAAGCGCGCACGGCGCTCCGGGTCCGGCAAAGTGTCTTCTTTCATCGCATAGCTTTCGCGAGTTTTATGCAATGCTGGTTCAGCACTGAATAAACTACTGTAATAATTTGCTGTTTGTTGAATGGCTTTTGCGCGGCGTTCAGAAATCACCAATGAACCTGTTGCAGCATCATAGGTATTAGTGCGATAGCTAGTCTTCAACGCGTATTGCAACGCATTTTGTTGCGCGCCATTTAACACAGCATAGGTTTTGTTGAATTCATCCTGCGCAGCAAATTCCAACCAAGCAGTTAACTCACGATGCAACCAATCCGCGGTCCAATCCGGCGCTTGATAGGCACCATGGCCCCAAATAGATCCCAGCTGCATCCCACCCACAGATTGCCATGCAGTCTGGCCATCGAGAATGCTGTCGTGAGTCATTAAAATTTTACCGTTTTCACTGACCACCTGCGCTGGAATGGGTGGCGCGTTGCGGTAAACCTCGCGACCAAAGTAGCCAAGAATTGAAAAAGTAATCATTAAAATGGCGATTAACAGCCACCATAGTTTGCGGTATTGAGCCATGTTGCACTCTCCAGGTTGTTAATCGAATGATCAGACAAATAAGATATTGTGATTGCATCTTATAAAGATATATTTTAAGTGCATCTTTTTATAGATGTATGTTCTAGATCAACTTTTATCGATTTATAGCAATAAAACAGGCGTCAATTTAGGGGATGATCATCCCGTACCAACCACTTTCATGCCCAGAGGCTTGCAATGAACAAATCTATATTGGCATTTCCCATCCTGGCATTTCCTTTTCGGCCTTTCTTCTTACTTACCGCCATAGCTGCTATAGCAATGGTTGTGGGCTGGATGAGCTATCTCTTTGGTGGAATCCCCCTGCCCCTGGGCTGGTCGCCCATGCACTGGCACAGCCACGAAATGCTATTTGGTTTTACCAGCACTGCCATCGCCGGATTTATTCTCACGGCCATGTGCAATTGGACAGGTGCGCCACCCTTGCGCGATGGTGCTTTGCTAGCACTTGCTCTCTTATGGCTGGCAGGGCGAGTAGTCATGTGGAGTGCAAGCTGGTTACCTGCTGGAGTTGTCGCAACAGTGGATATGCTCTTTCTACCCGCACTCGCGATCTATGTTTTGCGCGTCCTACTACGTCACGGTAACAAGCGCAATCTTGTTCTAGTCGTCATTCTAAGCCTGCTAAGCGGGGCTAATCTCATGATGCATATCGGCTTCATCACCGGCCAAGCCTGGTGGCTCAACCTTGGCGAATTAACAGCGTTTAACCTTATTACCATGATGATGGTGGTTATCGGCGGGCGAATTATCCCAGCGTTTACCGGCAATTGGTTGGGCCATAACGGTGGCCAGGCTGAATCCGTAAAATCCTGTCTTTGGCTAGATCGCGCGGTATTGACGGTAACTGCCTTACTAATACCTGCGGCTTTTATCAGTACAGTTCCCGTCTTGACGGCTTTTCTCGCGCTAGTCGCGGCAATGCTGAATGGGGTTCGTTTATGGGGCTGGAGCGGATGGCGAGCTACGCGCGAGCCGCTGTTGTGGATTTTACATTTAGGCTATGGCTGGATAGTGCTGGCCTTAACGTTTAAGGGATTGGCAGCTTTTGATTTGATGGCAACTTCAGTGTGGCAACATGCGTTAGGAGTTGGCGGTATGGCAACCCTGATTCTCGGAGTTATGACTCGGGTTGCTTTAGGCCACACCGGTCGCCCCCTGACCCTGCCGCCTTTTGCTATTACCATTTACGGCGCCATTACCCTCGCCGCTATCAGCCGGGTATTAACATCATTAGCATTACTGAATCACAGCCTCGGGCTTATGCTCGCCGCCAGCGGTTGGACAATGGCTTTTGGTGCATTTATCCTGATTTATTGGCCCATTCTCAGTCGCCCTCGTGTGGACGGTCGGCCAGGTTAACTAGGAAAATATAGATGTATATTACCCGCTACACCGATTATTCACTGCGCGTGTTGATGTACCTGGCGCTCAAAGGCGAAGCACAATCCACGATCCGTGAGATAGCGGAGAGCTACGGCATCTCTAAAAATCATCTGATGAAAGTGGTTCAAGAACTCAACAGCAAAGGCTATTTAATTGCATTGCGCGGAAAAAATGGCGGCCTGCGTCTCAACGGAGATGCCAAAAATATTAATATAGGCACACTAGTAAGAGGCACCGAGCAAGATGCACTGGTTGACTGCTTTAAAGGCGGTACAGGCTGCATCATCACACCGGCCTGTCACTTGAAGTTGGTATTTGCCGAAGCCGTGGAAGCATTTTTCAAAACGCTTGATCAATATTCGCTGGCAGATTTATTACCTGCGCAACAACAACTTGAGTTGGTGAAGCTGCTGCGTGTTGACGCTATTAATCGCTTATAGAAATGTTAGGATGGAGCGAAATGTCATTTTTTGAAAATTATTATAGAGCTGAAAATCCTACAGCACTTAGAAAGTGTGCGATTAATTCAATTGTAGTCTCATAGGGTTGATCTTCCCCCGCTTTAGTGGACACCTCAAGATACCATGCCGCTTAGCTCGGCGTTCAAGCTACAGAAAAACCCAAAGAATAATAAAAAGTAGATAAAATGGCGTAACGTAATCGGAGTTTGGTTATGCCTAAATTTATTCCTTACGATTACAAACAAAATGCAATGGTGGTGATTAATCTTAATGACCAATTGCAAGCGGGAACCTTCGAACACGCAATCCATTACCTTATCAATCACAAACTCGACCTTTCTATTTTTAATTCAGCTTATAAAAATGATGTAACAGGTCGCAGTGCTTATGACCCCGCTATTTTGCTAAGCATTATTTTGTTTGCTTACTCTAAAGGCATTACCTCCAGCCGCGAAATTCACTTATAAATTCAGAATAGCTTCTGCAGACTTAGCTAATGATTAATACATTTATTGGCCGTTAGGAAATCTGAGAGTTTGCAAGTTTTTCAGCAGCTTTGTTACGTGTCAGCACGAAATAAAAGCTACAGCTTCGGTTGGCTTTGAAAAGCAAAACCTAATTTCTTGAAAGATTGAAGCTTGGGTTTTTCGTAAGCTGAAAGTTGGTGGCACAGAGTTTAACGTTTTAAAGTATTTTTTGTGCCTTCGGTAGTTTGGTTTATCGCAAGCACTTATAGTTGTTGGCATAAGGCTACATAAACGTGTAATTATAGCTTTCTGCGTCTGGCTTTAAGGGGGTTAAAACAAGTCGTGCTTATTTTTAAAGATGATCTATAGTTTATGTCAAACATGGGTTTTGGCGTACTGGTTCTCCTTCTCTTAAATAAGTCAGAACATTAATTATGAATCGTTTTTTCTATTCACTCAGGCGTTTAATCGGTATTTTATTTTGTAGCCTAGTCGGCGTCAATATGCAGGCGGATCCCCTCCCAGAGCATATTAGTTTTCAGCATTTGCTCGACAATAAAGATATTAGCATTGGTGAGATTCCGGCATTTTTTCAGGATAGCAAGGGCTTTATGTGGATTGGAGGCAGTGGCGTGCTGCGCTTCGATGGCTATGAATTTAAATCTATTGAACAAACTGTACAGGGTAAGCTTGGCATCGAAAAGAAACCGCTTACCACGACAATTAATAGTTTTTTTGAGGACAGCGAGAAAAATATTTGGTTATTAGCCCGCACAGGGCTATTCCGTTACGACCCGCGCACTGAGCTGATGCGGGCCGTGCCCGACGATCCTAGCAGCAGCGCTCGCTTGAGTGTACTGAAATTTTCTCGAGCAATAGAAATTTCGAACGACGAGTTGCTAATTGGTTCTTCCGCAGGGCTTATTATTTGCAATAAAAGAACTAACATTTATACCGTTATTGCGAGCGATGCCGCAAAAAAAGACTGGTTACAAGGTAATGATATTACGTCGATATATTCTGCCGAGAAGGGCGTTTATTGGTTGGGTACTAATCAGGGGCTTGAACGAGTCGAATGGGACGCCAAAAAATTCACACTGTTTAAACCTCATGCTACCCGACCAGAGCTGGTTCCTTCTAACATAGTTACCGCTATTGTTTCAGATAACAATAATGGCTTATGGATTGGCACCAAAGATGGCCTCGTACATTTTGATATTGCAACACAAGCATCTACCCGTTACGTTCATGACCTTAGTGATGTTAATAGCATTAGCAGCAATGATATTTCGTCATTGCTGCTCGATGTGAGCGGCGCACTCTGGGTTGGCTCTGACGGTGGCGGCATTTCAATATTCGAAAAAAGTGCGCGATTTCCTCAGGGACATTTTACGAATCATAAATATGAGGCAGGCCGTTCTGCTTCTATAAGTTCGAGTCAAGTACGCACGGTTTATGAAGATCATATAGGCGATATATGGGTAGGCAATTACCCAACCGGCATTAATTATTTTGATCGCTCAAGTACCGCAATTATCACGCTAACACACGATGTTTCTGATCCCAACAGCCTGTCGCACAATTCTGTTTTATTTATTAAAGAGGATGAAAAACACAATTTATGGCTGGGAACAGATGGTGGCGGATTAGATTATTACAATCGAGCTGACAATAAATTTACTCATTACAAAAATGATCCACTGAACAGCAAAACATTGAGTGCAAATGCGGTGCTGAGCCTTTTCGTAGATTCAGAGAATATTATTTGGGCAGGAACATGGGGCGGCGGCATCTCAAAACTTAACCCGGATACCGGTGAATTTGAACGTATGCCTTTTGACATACTCAGCCCCAAAACGGGCAGCGTTACTCATTCGCAGCGGCTTAATAACGCGCACGTTTGGTCTATTAAAGAGGATCGCCAAAAAGATTTATGGATCTGTACCTTTCAAGGTGGTTTGAGTAAGTATGATCGAAAAACAAAAACCTATACCCACTATCAATCCATGGAAAACGAACCGACATCCATTGTTCCAGGAATTATTTGGGACACGTTAGAAGACGCTAAAGGAAACTTTTGGGTGGCCGCGGATATTGGCCTGGATTTAATGGATAGAAAAACAGAAACCTTTACGCATTTTACGGCCAACCCAAATGTTCCGCATAGCTTAACCAACGGAAAAGTAATTTCTATTTTTGAAGACAGTAAACAGCGGTTATGGTTGGGTACGGAAAGCGGGCTTAATTTATTAAACCCCGATGGTAAAACATTTACCGGTTATACCAAGGCGAATGGACTTAACAATGATTACATTAAAAAAATAGTAGAGGATGCAGAAGGTCGCTTGTGGCTCAGCACCAATAATGGTGTATCACTCTTTGATCCCGAAACGAAAAAAATAAAAAATTATAGTCGTGTAAGTGGGCGTCTTTTGGGCAGCTTTTATACTAACTCTGGCGTGATGACTAGCGCAGGCGAAATCATCTTTGGTGGTATTGATGGCTTGCGAATATTTAATTACAAACAACTAAAAGATAATCAAGCGGTGCCCCCCATTGTATTTACCAATATGAAAATATTTACGGATGTGGTAAATGTGGGCGACCCTGACGGACTGTTGCCGCAATCGCTTAATTACACCAAAACACTTACACTTGATTATCAAAAATCCATGTTCCAATTTGGGTTTTCCGCGCTTAATTTTCGCGACACGAATAAAAATTCGTATGCGTATAAGCTGGATGGCTTTGATAAAAACTGGATGCAAGTCGGCGACCAACGCTCCGCAAAATACACTAACCTTAATGCCGGAACTTATAACTTTCATGTGAAGGGTAGTAATAACGATGGCATCTGGAATGATGAAGGTGTATCTATAACCATTGTGCAACTTCCGCCGCCGTGGAAAACCTGGTGGGCATATACGCTTTATGCGTTAGCATTCATTGCTGTCGTTATTTTATTCATTCACTCCCAGCGCAAGAAACGTCGCCTCGTAGAAGAACAAAATCGGCTTTTGGAAATTAAGGTTTTTGAACGCACAGCAGAGTTGCGTGAAAAAAATAGCGATATTCAATCCATGCTTAGCAACATGCGACAAGGCCTGTTCACGATTGAAGCTTCGGGCAATATTCACCCGGAATATTCGCGCTTCCTGGAAGAAATTTTTGAAACCAATCACATCGCCGGCCACAATGCTCCGGAATTGTTGTTCGGTAGAGCCAATTTGGGCAGCAATACTTTTGATCAAATTAAAGAAGCCATAAGTGCAATCATCGGTGAAGATGAAATGAATTTTGCGTTCAATTCGCATTTATTAATTGAGGAGTACGAAAGCGATTTTGATGGAAAATCTAAATTTTTATCACTGGATTGGAACCCGGTGATAGCCAATAATATGGTTTGCAAACTGATGGTTTCGGTAAGAGATGTAACACTACTAAAAAAGATGGAACATGATGCGCTTAGTAAAAAACGCGAATTGGATATTATCAGCCAATTGCTGAATGTATCGGCAAAAAAATATTTGGTTTTTGCGTTATCTGCCAAACGGTTTATCAGTGAAAATCGCATGGAAGTTGAACGCAATGAACACAGCAGCGAAACCATTATCGCGTTACTATTTCGTAATATGCATACGCTTAAGGGAAACTGCCGAACCTTTAACTTCAGTTACTTCAGCGATGTAGTTCATGAGGTAGAATCTACTTACAGCGAACTCCAGCACGATTTAAAAACCAATTGGAATCGCGATAAATTATTGAGCGATTTACTGTGTGTTGAAAATATATTGCAAGAGTACGAACGTGTTTATTACACCGTGTTAGGGCGTGGCGAAAGTAGCGGTGGCGCCCGCGATAAAAATGGCTGTTGGGCCGATAGCAAAACGATTGAATCCATTCAACGTAGTATTGATAGCTCAACCGAACAATTTCCAGCGCTACGTGATTCGAAACTATTTTTACCCATTCAACTATGGCTGAATCGCGCGACCTCCAGCCCGCTCAGCGAAATGCTGGCCGACATTATCGATTCCCTACCGTCGATAGCAAGACAACTCAATAAAGAAGTGCCTACGATCGTTATCGAAGACAATCACGTGCGCATTAAATCAAGCGGCACTGAATTAATAACAAATGTTTTTGCGCACATTTTACGTAACAGTGTTGATCACGGTATCGAAACACCGGAGTCGACTTTGCACACAGAAAAACCTCATGTGGGAAAAATTGAAATACGTGCAATACCGCATCTAAAATGTCTGCACATTCACATTAAAGACGATGGTTTGGGACTTAACATCGACAAGCTTTTTCAGGCGGGAATTGACTTAGGTAAATGGAAAGCGAACGACAAACCCAACTATAGCGATGTTGCGAATTTAATTTTTATTTCAGGCGTATCGACAAAGGAACAGGTAACCAGTATATCCGGTCGTGGTGTTGGAATGGCTGCAGTGAAAGACTTTTTGTTGGAGCAAGGCGGTAACATTTCCTTAGAGCTGTTAAGTCCGCATGCCCAATCCAATAGTGTGGGTAATGGCGTTATGGTGCCCTTTGAATTGATTGTAACGTTACCGGAAAACATATTTACTACTACGGCCGGCATTGCAGAGGTATAATTCATTCAATTTAATATCTAAGAAAGTTGGCACCGAATGACCGTGTGACAGAAAGTGTACTTAAAATGTTTAAGCAAGGCATTAGAACTAGTATTAGCTTCCCAATAATTATCTAGGTGGTTGGAATCGCTCTAGCCGCTTAGCTCGGCGTTCAAATTTTTTATTTCGACCATCGATTATTAATAGCATCAGCTTCAATTTGCGCATTAAAAATATCGCCCGCGACCATTTTCTCCAGCGCTTCATCCAAGCCTGAACCGCCGCTGGCAGTTTGATAGTCACCAATACTTGGGCTTTGATGTTGCACAACGCTCGCGGTGAGTTGCCATATTGTGCCCTGACGACAGGCGATATTTTCACTCTGACCTTTACTGTTTTTGAGATCGAATTGACGGCAGTAATCACCTTGATGATTTTTAAAGGTCAAACGCGGTTTAACTTCACTGCCGTTACTAGCAACCTGTACCACACCACTAGGCGAGCTTTCCAATATCTCGGCCACAACCGACCAATTATTTTGATTGGTGCCGTTGTCCATCAGCTGCGCCACGCCAAACCCAATCACCAAGGCAACCGAGGCGGCCAGCGCAACCGGTTGTTGCAGACTGCGCTGTATGCGTTTCCACAACGGAAAGGCAATAATCTGAGCAGATGCAGGCTGTTCTTGCAACATTGTATTTACGCCTTGCGGCACTGGCCGCTGGTCTATTTGCCGGGCACTGGCAGCCACCAATTCGTCCACTAGTGCGAGCTCAGCAAGGCGATCCGCCAGTGTTTCGTCCTCCAGCAATTGCTCGCGTATAAATTCCATTTCCACGACCGGCAGTTCAGCATCGAGAAAAGCAGAAAGTTGCTCATCAGTTACGTTCATTGGCTCATCTCCAGCGCCGTTGTTTACAAATATTGGTTCAGGGCGATACGTGCACGTGCCAGCCTGCTCATCACTGTTCCCATGGGAATACTCAGGGTTTCCGCCACCTCTTTGTATGACATACCTTGCACGGCAATCAACGCAAGAATAGAACGCTGGTCATCGGGCAATTGATCCATCGCATCATTTACTTGATGGAGCGTAATGTGATCGCAAATAATTTTTTCACCGTCTATGGCCTGCTCATCCAGAAGCTCTGCCGCATCCACATCGCTGCGACGAATTTTGCGTGCACGATACTCATCAATCCACAGATTGCGACATACGCGAAATACCCACTTCACCAACTCCACATCCTCAGGAACGCCGCGACTCAGTACGCGCTCGATAGTGGTTTGCAGCAAGTCATCTGCATCATGGGGTGAGCCCGTCAGCGAATAAGCAAAGCGCCTGATCGCAGGCATTAAAATGAGCAATTCTTCTTTCATTAGTTTTTTCTCATCGCAGGTATTAATTTGTCCACGAGTGGTTACTTAAGCCTCACAACAAGCCTATATCTAAAGCAAATGGCTCAGCGCGACATAAGGTTAACGGCTCAGCACGGAGTTTATTCCCAATGTTGGGGAATTTTTTGGACTTTCAAACGTTTTATTAAATGTAAGATCTATATTTATGGTAAATAATAGATCAGGATCGGAGAAACTTTATGAAACCATTTTATTTGAGCGCACTATTTTTAGCCTGCCTGCAATACTCAGGCTCGGCACATGCACTATTAAATACCCATCCGCTTAGCGGACAAATTAATAACTTCCCTCGACATATAGACCCCATCATTCAGCCGGTAAAAAAAACTATCCAGAGCACCAAAGACCAAACCCAAGCACAAGCCCAACAGCCTCTCGATACAGCGTCCGACAAACTTGTCGACCCGTTGCTGCAATTACCTAAACAATTGCCCATTATCAACACTCAAGGCAAAACCGTATTAATGGATGTAGAAGTTGAACACGGTTGGCGTGCAGTAGAACGCGAATGGTTAGTGATGTTAGAAGATAAAGATCTACCCAGTGTACAGGCATTAGGGGTAGAAATTTTAGAACAAACTCATTACGCGCAATTGGGGATGAGCTTGTTACGTTTTAAAGTGACAGCTGAACTGGATTCGCTGGCGGCTTTGCAACAACATCTACCGGCGGCTATGTCGGCACGTATTGATCGCAATCACATCTATGCATCACAAAACAAAAAAACTCGCGATAATTTACCGACAAATTTAAGCAGAAATGCTGCCTGCGATATTCCTGTTGCACTGGGCATAATAGATACCGCAATAAATCTCAGCCATCCTGCGTTCACATCAGGCAATCAACCGTCCACTATCATCAGCCATGATTTTCTAGTTGAAAATATGACCGCAACCAATTTACCAACACTCACTGCCCACGGAACAGCTATTGCGGGCTTGCTCGTGGGTAAAAGCGATGAGTTACAACCGCTATTACCAAAAGCAACGCTCTATTCTGCCTCGGTTTTTTTTGCGCGCAACGATTATGCGCAAGGCGCAACCATAATCAATTTAGTGAGTGCGCTCGACTGGCTCGCGGGCCAAAAACTCAGTGTTATTAACATGAGCTTGGCGGGACCAGATAATCAAATTTTGGCAAAGGTAATAGCGAAAATACTGGCAAGTGGCCATGTCATTGTCGCCGCTGCGGGAAATGAAGGTCCTGCTGCACCGCCGTTATTTCCTGCGGCCTATCCAGGTGTTATTGCGGTTACTGCGGTTGACAGTGAACACAAAATTTATCGCTGGGCCAATCAAGGCAATTATATTTCATTTGCTGCATTGGGCGTTTCGGTAACCACAGCGCGCAGCGCTGGCGGTGTTGGCAACGAATCTGGTACTTCTATAGCTGCGCCCGTTGTTTCTGCATTAATTGCTTGCGAACTAACGCAAACAAAAACTTCACCGGCGCAAGCTATTGCTCATCTTGTTAGTAAAGCAGTGGATTTAGGTAAGCAAGGCCGCGACCCAGTATTTGGTTACGGCCTTTTATAATACGTGTCGAACAAATAAATAAAAAATTAAAAAAAAGCGCGTTAGAAACGCGCTTTTAAAGTCACTGATGTTTGTGTGTCCGAATAATTCGCCGAGGACAAATTAGAACTGTATTGGCTGTATTCTACTTTGGTCACTACCGCAATACTCGGTGTGAAATTAACCTCCCATTCCAATTCGGTCACATGCGCAGAATCGTAGCGCTCAAGCTTTAAATCAGGATTCACACCAGTATAATCGTGCACCATGTAACGCCAGCCCGCCTGTAGTTTTTGTTGTTTTTCCCACAACAGATATTGATGCGATACTTTTGCTTTCAGTGTGTTAGCACTGTAATCCAACTCATGTAGTTTGGCATTTTCATCTTCATTGCTAATCCCTATCGTTAAAAACGTTTTTCCCTCATTAAAAAATATAAACGCATCGCCAGCAAAACCTGTGTTTTTAGCGTTGCGCTCGCGACGACCTGCAAATTGCTTATCCTGTATATTTATTGCCGCACGCAAATAAACTTTATCATGAATTAATTTGGCAGCGTAAAAACTGCTTTGCTGTAAGGTTAAGAAATCTTTTTTATCCAAATTAGCATCGGCATAATGATAACTGGCGCCGAGCGTACACAATTCCAATGCGTAACTCGCATCGCCCGAAAATTGATGCAACGCCAAATCATAGGCTGATTGTGTTTGATACGTTTTTGCAGTAAACGAATAACCGCCACTTAACGTTAATTTGTCATTGGCTTGCCACTTTCCATCTACTTTCGCACCCAACAAAACAGCCAGATCACTTTGGTGAGAGTTTTGATCTAATTCAACAATATTTAAATTAGAATCTTGCTCAAGGCCTGCCGACACTTCAATACTGGTCTTGCTTGACTGGCTATTGCTTGACTGGGCATTAGCAAGCGCGGCGCAGCATAAAATATTTACGGCAACCAGCTTAAACGCAAAAGAACTCAGTGTTAAAAAGCGAGGCGAAAATCCAGGTTGTAATTTCATGATCGAGTACTCCAAATGTATTTAAAAAATCGGCGCCGTAGGCGCCGATTTGTCGATTAACTTAAAGACCTATAGTTTGCGTAACGCTATTTTTTACGGAGTTATCGATAGTCGACTTCACCGCATTACCAATCTCCTGATTAATCGTAGAATTTACTTGATTGCTAATCGTCTGATTAACTGCAGCAGTAGTGGCTGCACTCACGGCTTGATTCACATTGCTATTGACCGAGTTGGCAATATTGTCAGACAGCGCCGTTTGCGTTACATCAAGAGTGTGGTTTACATCAACGGCCTGGTTTACATCAAGAGCGTGAGTCACATCCAAACTCGAATTCAGCGCAGCTTGAGTTTGTGTAGTTAAACTCTTTGATTGCTCCTGTGTAGTCGCGATTGACTTGTCAGCTGTAGTCGCCTGGTCGGCAGTTGTTTTTTGTTCGGTAGTCGTCTTTTGTTCGGCAGTTGTCTTTTGTGTCGCAGAGGTAGATTGATCAGACTTAGCTTGCAAACCGGTTAGTGAATTTGTGAGCTTACCTTGCGCGTTTGTTAAAGAATCTTTAGTGCCATTTATCACACCACCGGCTCTATCCTGCATACCGTTTGCAGCACCATTTGCTTCAGCTTTAGTGGTGGATGTTTGCTGAGTCGCTGAAGTTAAACTAGCAGGTTTCAAGCCCGGCGCTGTTGAATTACTGCCAGTGGCATTACCCTTCGCAGTTGCGTTGCCATTAGCCGTTGCTGGTTTTGCAGCTGCTTCTGTTGTAGTGGCTGAATTTGCTTTGCTATCGGTATTTGCTTTGCTATCCGTATTTGCATTCGCAGGTGCAGTATTTGAATTCGCAGGTACGGTTGCAGATTTACTCAATAACAGATGCGAATCCGTTTGCTGCGAGCCAGATAAAGACGTAGCTCCATTTACGCCCGTTTGATGTTGCACGTCCGCTTGATGTTGCACACCGGTTTGCGCAGAAAATTGATGTGTAGAGCCTTCTTTGGAATAGCTTGCATTTGCCCCTGCACCACTAGTGCTTTCGGCACCTTCAGCCCAGCACAAGGTTGAGACTAAAGAACAAGCAGCGATAATATAAATTGATTTTGACATGATAGTTTCCTCTAGGTTTATGGGACTTACATAGAGTTAACGTTTGAACCTCAAAGTTTATTCCCTGCCAATCAAACTATTTTTTATAAAGTAAATACTTGCAGATTATTTTTTACCTTTACTAAAGAACTTACCATCAACTGCACAAGGTATGTGTGTGAGGCAGCGTACAGAAAAATGTCACCTCCGACATTACTATTGCCCCAGAGCTGCATAAAAACTGTAACTTTATAGATAGTCACACTAAGTTTTATTTTTTATTCGGAGATACAATCATGAACCAATTAAATAAATATATTTACCTGTTGCTTATGGTATTTTCCCTGACATCAGCTGCAGCATTCTCGTCAACCACACAGAATGAAGTACCTAGCGAACATGCTGGTGACGCGGCCATTACCACTCAAGTCAAAGCAGCTATATTGAAAGAGCCAACACTAAAATTTGCTGAAATTAAAGTGGAAACGCACCAAGGAACAGTGCAATTAAGCGGGTTTTTGAGCTCTCAATCAGATATTAGTACTGTTATGAAAATGACCTACGATGTAGCAGGCGTACAATCAGTTACCAACGATATGCATTTGAAATGATCTTACACTGTATTGAAAACTGTATTGAAAACCGTATTGAAAAATACTCTGCAATATTTTCATTACAGCCTCTGGACATCATAAATATGTTTTCCTACTGCAAATAAAACATTAAGACTAAAACACACACTCATTTTAAATAAAAAACATATTAGAGGATATACACATGAAATTTAAAAAAGCATCAGGACTCTTAGGGTTTATGGCACTCACTGCCATGGCAAGCTCGATTACTCTCGCAGATGATTTCACTGATGACGCAGGCTGGTATATTGGTGGCAATCTGGGCAAAACCAAAGCTGACATTGATGAAACAAGAATTGCCAACAATCTTATGGGCAACGGCTTTTCTTCCGGGGCTTTGTTGCGCGATGATACTACCGACAGGGGCTACAAACTTTATGGTGGATATCAAGTTAATCGCTACTTCGCTCTTGAAGGCGGCTACTTCAATTTAGGTGAATTCAGTTTCACCTCTACCACCCAACCAGCAGGAACCTTTAATAGCAATATTAAACTTAGGGGCTTAAATGTAGATGCAGTGGGGTTTTTACCCATAACTGATAAATTCTCCGCCTTTGGTCGTCTTGGCGTTAGCTACGCTGAAAGCAAAGATTCGTTTCGCGGTACTGGCTTTGTTAATCCACTTAAATCTCACACCACCGAACGCGAAACCAATCCTAAAATAGGCGTCGGTTTACAATATGCATTTACCAAAGCGCTAGCCGTGCGCCTTGAAGCAGAACGTTACCGTATTAACGACGTCGGTAATCACAAAGGTGATGTTGGTTTAATCTCTGCAGGCTTAGTTTACCGCTTTGGAACTAGCAAACCACCAGCACCTGTTGCTGTAGTTGTAGCACCAAAACCCGTTCGCGCGCCTGTAGTAGTAGAACCACCAGCTCCCGTAACTCACTTTGAAAAATACACTTTATCGGCAACGGAATTATTCGGCTTTAATAGCGCAGCTGTAAACCTGCCACAAAAGAAACTAGAGGAAATTACCACCGCACTTAAAACCCCGGGCTCACCAAAACAAATCGTGATAACAGGTTATACCGATCGCCTCGGTTCAGATGCATACAACCAGAAATTATCTCAAGAGCGGGCACTTGCGGTGAAAGAATATATGGTTAATCGCGGCATAGATGCTGACCGTTTAGTAGCAAAAGGTGAAGGCGAAGCTGATCCAATTGTTATTTGTACCGACAAAAATAAAGCTGCCTTAATCGAATGCCTAAAACCAAATCGTCGTGTGGAAATAGATGAGGTAAAACTAGTGCGTAAAGTTACAGAGTAATCTGTAGATTGATTGCGGTAAAATCGTGATGATAGCGTGAAAATTTCCAATAAAAAATGAGCGTATAACTTGCGCTCTTTTTTTTATTTCCCTTTGAGTTTTTTTAAAACGTTTTTACAGGGTGCCAATACTGCTGGTCTAAATTGACTAAAGGCAAGAATATGTAACCCAGAGAATTTGCATAAAATGCATGGCGTTCTGATGAGGCACTTGAATGTGCAAAATTAATCCATAGCGGTTGCCACTCGTCAGAGTCGGATACGCAAAGACAAGGGCCAACAATTTTTGAAATTACGGAATAATTAGCCTCGTATCTACCACTCGAGGAAAGAAAGAAATATATTCCAAAGTAATGCCCTAACAAAATGTAACTTGCAACACTCAATTTTACGAAATTCATCCAACCCCCATTCTCCAATAATTATCGAATGTAAACTAAACAACATCGTTCATAGCCTCCAATATAACATCGAGCACCAACGTCAGAGTTAATATGCCTATTGTTGAGTTTTGACCAAATACAATTGTTTGTGCATTACCCCGATAACAATACTGGCAAATGCAATCACTAAAATTATTTTCATATAATGAGAATTCATTAAACGCCAGACAAAACAAAGGCATTGGCCTAAGTATCAACCGATAGTATAGTTAGAAACATGTCTAATCAATCTGTATTGGGAAATCCGCCTCGACCAACTCGATAATTTACTCACCACCTTAAAGGAGCAGCAATTATGTCGCAATTAAAAACCTACCAACCCAACGCAAAATTCGATCTTATTTTGGAAAGAATTGTTGATGTACCTAAGGAGCTTGTTTGGCAAGCATGGACGACACCTAAACTCATTACCAAATGGTTTACACCAGCACCCTGGCAAACTGTGGCCTGTGAACTTGATTTGCGCCCGGGTGGTAATTTTTACACCCTCATGCGCTCCCCGGAAGGTCAGGATTTCCCGAACGTCGGATGCTTTCTTGAAATCATTGAAAACGAAAAATTAATCTGGACGAACGCTTTGCTGCCAGGTTTTCGTCCGGCAAATAAAAATCCAACGGACTTTCATTTCACCGCGATTATTGCCTTGGAGTCGCATCCACAAGGAACAAAATATACCGCAACGGTAATTCACGGCGATGAAGAAAGTTGCCAAAAACACAATGCGATGGGCTTTCACGAGGGTTGGGGCGCAGCGTTGGACCAACTGGTAGCTATGGTTAAAACCTTGTAATAATTTCGGGGGCGGCAGCAAAAAAATACCTTGCCCGTTCTTAAAGCTATTCTGCAGATTTGGTTTGATCTTGTAATGATTGACTTTCTAACGAGTGATCTTGTGAAGATGGTTCTTGCACAGAGTCTTGTGTTAGTGGTGTTTGTGAAGGTAGTTTCTGTGCAGGTTGCTCTTCTAAAGATTGCTTTTGCGAAGACTGTTCTTCTGAAGATTGCTCTTGTAAAAGTTTTTCTTGCGGCATTTGATTAGATAACGAATGCTCCGGCAGCGATTGATCATTCGTTATTACATCTACCACTTCAAAACGCAATGCACCAATTAATTGATTGGCTTCAGTAACAACCTGAATTTGCCAATTACCGCGAGAATCTACGGGAAAATTTACTTTGTGGGTCCAGGCGCGATAACCTGCTTCACGTCCACCGTTGATATCCAGAGCAACTCTATCTACAGGTTTTCCGTTATGTAGCCACACATGATAAATTCTTTCGTTTAACCCGCGCGGTGCATGAATGGATGTGTAGGCATATAAACCCGCCTGTAATTGTGCAACTGTCACCTCATTTAATTTATTTTCAGGTGAGCGATTTTCGTTATTAATATGTTCGGTAATGGCTACTTCTGCTAACCATAAAGATGACGGCGGAACCCAGGGCCGCGCTAACAATCCTAAACTACTCACTATCGCAATTAATAGCACCATCACAACGCCACGCTTCCACCAGCTAACCGTCATTTCCCTTGCGATACTCGGCAAGGATAAGACCACAGCTATAATCAACGCACAGAGATAACTTTTTGGTGTAGGTAAATGCAAAATAATCGGTAAGGCTGTTATTAACACCACGAATAAAGTAATGCCGTGATAAATAAAATAAAGACAACGGCGCGGTGCTAGCCAGTGATAATAAATTGGATCAAGCACAGAAATTAATGCGGCAATCATAATGATGGATGTAAACACAACTTGCCCACTGCTCCAAACGGTGGTGACAAAAAGAAAGGGAATAACAAAAAATAAACTTTCTTGATGCACCATCTGGGTAACATATCGCATCAGCGCTGGTGGTAACGTGAATCCAAACCAATGCGACACGCCACGTTGCAGCACATTTTCTAGAGCTAACCACAACCAACTGACCAGCATCATAATGGCAATAATTTGGGCAAATCCTTGCTTACGTTCGACCATGACAAAACTAAAAACACCTGAACCAAAACCAAAAATAGCCATCAACCACGGATGGCGTTCCGCTAGCGCAACAATCATCAACGCATAGTGTTTGATTTTTATTTTGAATCCTGCATCACTTGTTTCTATCATAATTATCTATACCGAGCCCATGACTTACTTCATCTTACAATACGCTATTTTTCGATTACAAAACTTTTATTAACTGCGTGTATTACCAATGCGCATAACATCATACGTCGAGGCAACAACGATACCCGGATAATATCCAGGGAGAAGCATACAGTTTATCCACGCCCCCTTATACCCGCTGTTCGCCATCACACCTTCAGGCTTTTTTGTACCAATATGCTAATTGCACTTAGCGGTGTAGCCAAGTATATTACTACCTTCTTGTCGGGGCGCCTTGATAGTGAGCACACTATACGAAGGCTGAGATGGGCTCGGCCCAACCCGTAGAACCTGATCAGGTTGAGACCTGCGGAGGAAACAAGGCATCCCTGGGTTTTACCCAAGCCTCGCTCTAAATCCCCAGCCTCAACGCAATACTTCCGAGGCGAAATGATCCAACCACTGTTAACAAATAGCAATATTCCACATCACATTGCGATTGCAGGTGCTGGTTTGCTCGGGCGTTTGCTTGCATGGCAATTGCTTAACGCAGGTTGTAAAGTCACCTTATTTGAAGCTGGGAGTTTTACAGCGAACTCACAAAAAGATTTACGTGGAGCAGCCTTTACTGCAGCGGGAATGATTGCACCTTTAAGCGAAGCGGTTGTGTCGGATGAAGGTGTTTATCGCATGGGACAATTCGCATTGCAACAATGGCCGCAATGGCTGGCAAAACTCAATCAACCAGAGCCTTTATTTTTTCAACATGGTAGCTTAGTTATTGCACACTCGCAGGATATAAGCGAACTTGAGCAATTTGAACGCGAATTGCAATTCGTAATTCCGCAGTGTAAAACCTGGAAGCGTATTAATCAGCAACAAATTCAAGAATTAGAGCCTGATTTAAATCCGCATTTTACACAAGGATTATTTCTTGCTGAAGAAGGTCATGTCCATAATCGTGAATTACTCACTGCGCTTGGTAAGGAAATAATTACCCTAGGTGCAGTTGTTCGTGAACATGCACCAGTAGAAGTTTCAAATTACAAAATCAATAGCGAATACACTGAAGAAAATTTTGATCTCGTCATTGACTGCCGTGGCCTTGGTGCAAAAACACAACATCCACAATTGCGCGGTGTGCGCGGTGAAACTTTACATGTACAAACCCAAGAAATTCATTTAAAGCGCCCTGTGCGTTTAATGCACCCACGCTATCAACTATATATTGTGCCAAAACCAAACCATTGTTTTATCATTGGTGCAACGCAAATTGAAAGTGAAGACACTTCACCAATAAGTTTACAGTCCACGCTAGAATTAAGTAGCGCACTCTACACCTTATCGCCAGCATTTGCGGAAGCACGTATAATTGAAATGGATACCAATTTGCGCCCGGCATTTATGGATAATTTACCGCGGGTGAATATTCAAGCGGGATTAATTACTGCCAATGGTTTATTCCGTCACGGTTATTTATTGGCACCGGCGATAGTTGAAAATATCCTGGCGCATATTCTTCAAACAGGTGAAAAAAATTTTAATGATCTACTTCGCCACCATAACAACATCTTAAGGTAATCCTTGCGAGACAGACTGTAAATAATTCTTGTAAGCTCGACATCGGCATTAAAGCCTCCGACTGCCTCACAAAAATTACCTTAAGATGCAGTATTAATTTACGACAAATAATTTATGATTATTAGCCTGAACAACGAAATCACAGAAATTACCGCGCAAACCTTATTGAGCGATGCACTAATTCAATGGGGTTTTGGCGAAACAAAAATTGCCGTAGCAATTAATGGCGAATTTGTGCCCCGCTCCACTTATAACCTGCGCGAAATTTTAGCGGGCGATCAAATTGATATTGTTAAACCTGTTGGCGGAGGCTAATGATGAGCCATACATTACCTGAAAAAAACTTCACGCTTTACGGCGAAACATTTTCCAGTCGGTTTTTATTAGGCACAGCGCTCTATACGTCACCACAAATAATGCGCGATGCAATTACGCAATCGCGCTGTGAAATTGTCACCCTCGGTTTACGCCGCCAAAACCCTGCCGACCGTGCTGGCGATGCTATATGGCAATTTATTCAAGAAAGTGGGTGCCGCTTATTGCCAAACACTGCTGGCTGTAAATCCGTAAAAGAAGCTGTAACCCTCGCCGAAATGTCGCGCGAAATTTTTAATACGGACTGGATTAAATTAGAAGTCATCGGCGATGATTATAATTTGCAACCAGATCCATTTGGTTTGGTTGAAGCATCCGACATTTTGATTAAAAAAGGTTTTAAAGTTCTACCTTATTGCACCGACGATTTAATTTTATGTAAGCGGTTAGTGGATGTCGGCTGCGAAGTGTTAATGCCTTGGGGTGCACCGATTGGTACCGGGCAAGGTTTGCTCAACCGTTATAGTTTGCGCACGCTACGCGAACGCCTTGCTAATATGCCTATGATTATCGATGCCGGTCTTGGCGCGCCGTCGCAAGCTGCAGAAGCAATGGAAATGGGTTTTGATGGAATTTTATTAAATACAGCCGTTGCCAAAGCACATAATCCACCATTGATGGCAGAAGCATTTGCTGATGCAATTGATGCGGGAAGAAAAGCTTATAAAGCGGGATTAATGCAAAAACGTCAAACTGCCAGCCCTAGTACACCGACCATTGGCCAACCATTCTGGCATCAATAAAAATTATTCTCAGCGACTGGAACCTATGACAATAAATGCAGATTTACAATAAAAAATTTTGTGCCTTGGCAAGCCCGGCAGCTAGCACTGATTTTATCTCGTCTTTTTTACACTCATCGGAATCAAGATAAAGTTGCGTCATACGGCTTAAGCGTTGCAAGTGGAAAATAATTTCTTGCTGAACCATGTGCACACTTTCAATTTCACGATGCACATCTTCAGATATTTTTTTATCCAATGAATTCAACAATAATTGCTGTGTTTTAAAAACACCTGAGCCTTCAACCGAAGTTGAAACATGCAACATGACATTTTGTAATGAGTGTAAACGTCTATCACCATGCCGAAAACCAATCGACAATAAACATTCGTGCATGGTTTCAAACCAATTTTTTAATCGTGTATTTGTCTCGGCAAGGCCTACTATAAATTCTAGAGTTTCATCCCCGTGTACTACATTTTTTAGTGGCAATTCACTACGCCGAAAAACGGCAACCAACACTTCATAATTGCGGGAAAAATAAGTCTGAGTATTCATGTGAACAATAGGAATCACGTCGCGCCAACTACCGCCTGTTGTTTTAAAGCGGTTGTAGTAGATAGCTACAACCGAGTCAGCCAAGCCTACAATCATTCCTGGCAAACCCAACTCACTTTCTACTTTTCCTTGCGGATAGCCAGTTCCATCGCAGCGCTCATGATGTTCATACACAGCTTGTGCAACTGCAACAGGTATGTTCGGCATAGCAATAATAACGTGCGATCCAATGACAACATGCATTTGAACACGCAACCAATCTTCAGAAGATAAGGTAGCCTTTCGATTCAAAATATCAGCATCAATATGCAACAAACCAATATCATGGCCTAGTGCAGCGATAAATATTATTGCTATATCTTGCTCACTTAACCGCATCTCTTTAGCAATCAGAAATGACAGCCAGGCACAATAAAGACTACGTTTATAAATTTCCGGCAGAGCATGCGCCATCACAGTTAGCTTCTGCCGCAAGATTGAATATTGCGCTGCATTTTTACAAAATGTTTTGAGTGCAATCGCTAAATCATGATATTCATTAATTGCTTGCAGAATATCATCCTGCTGCATAACGTCTATTAAATCAGTTTCAAGTTGCGCCGCATCAAGTTCGCGATCCAGGCGAACACTTAGCTCCAGAGGTTTTACGAGAGTGAAGTGCATGATACTTCGCGCCAATGCCGGCGTAATCTGCGCACCACTGTTAACAATTAACACGCCCAGAGAATTATAAATATCCTCAGCGGCAACTGCACCACAGAGGTTATTAACATCAGCAAGATGCAATAGGTATGCATCAAGCTGATGGGGATTGTACGTGTCGAATTTATGTGAAAATGTTTCTATTACCATCTTTTATCCACACTTCATTGTTACACATAAAATTTATTTTTTACGTTTATTAGCTTGCTCTTCTAAACGTCGTTTTTTGATGAACTGTTGTTGCGTCATCGCATTTTTCTTGGCGGTAAATGGGTTATCGCTGGTTCTAAATTCAATGCGAATTGGAGTGCCATGTAAATCCAATACACGGCGATAGGTTTTTTCTAAATATTTTACATAGTGGCTCGGGATATCCGACGTTTGATTGCCATGAATCACCACAATCGGTGGATTATGGCCACCAGGATGTGCGTAGCGCAATTTAATGCGCCGACCCTGAATCATTGGTGGTTGGTGCTCACGTACTGCATCTTCCAAAATGCGCGTTAAATAATTAGTAGAAAACTTATCAGTTGCCGACTGATAGGCTTTCTCAATAGATTTATAAAGATTGCCAACACCCGTACCATGTAGCGCAGAAATAAAATGAATGGTTGCGAAATCCACGAAGCGCAAACGCCGTTCAATTTCACTTTTGACATATTGTTTATGCGAATCGTCAAGACCGTCCCATTTATTGAGAGCAATAACCAACGCACGACCTGCCTCAATGGTAGCACCCATTAAATGCAAATCTTGTTCAACCACACCTTCGCTGGCATCCATCACCAACACCACCACATTCGCGTCGTCGATGGCTTGCATAGTTTTCACAATGGAAAATTTTTCTACAGTTAATTCAATATTTTTACGTCGACGTACACCGGCCGTATCAATTAAGGTAAAGGGCTGGCCAAAACGTTCATAATTAATATAGATACTGTCGCGGGTTGTACCGGGCTCATCAAAAACAACCACCCGCTCTTCGCCGAGCAAACGGTTAACCAGTGTAGATTTGCCAACATTAGGACGGCCTACAATCGCAATTTTAATTCCCGTAGCATCACTCGGCTGAGCTTCTTCAATCACCTCAGGAATTCCCGCCAGCACTTCCTCCATCATGGACATAACACCGCGACCATGAGTGGCAGTAGTAGCAAAAATTTCACCTAGGCCCAGCTCATAAAAAGGTGCCAAAGCAAGATCAGGGTCTACGCCATCAATTTTATTTGCAACCAGATAAGTTTTTTTATTATTAACGCGCAAATGCTTGGCAATCATATGATCGGCCGCAAGCACACCCGCGCGACTATCTAAAATAAATAAAACAATATCAGCTTCTTGAATAGCCAATAATGACTGGCCTGCCATCATGCTATCAATGCCCTCTTCTTCACCGCTAATACCGCCGGTATCTATAACAATAAAACGACGGCTTTCAATAGTGCCTTCACCATATTTCCTGTCGCGCGTGAGCCCAGGGTAATCGGCAACAATTGCATCACGGGTACGGGTGAGGCGATTAAACAGTGTGGATTTACCGACGTTAGGGCGGCCTACAAGTGCAATAACAGGAATCATAATGAATACATCAATAATTAGAGGGTGCAGGTACTATTTAAGCTTAAGCGTAGCAGTTTAACCGTGAAGCGCTGGTTAAATCAAAAGACAATTGCCTACAAAAAATACAGCCACTTAAGAGGATTTACTCTTAAGTGGCTCGATATAATATAAAAACCAAGGTTATTTTTTAGCAGTGATATTGAAGGCAGTAAGCTCACCATCATTATCATAGACATAAAGTGTATTTCCATCAGTCAACATAGGTGCACGTACACCATTGCTATCAATACGAGTGCGTGCGGCTAACTCACCATCTGCCTGCTTCAACACATGCAGGTAACCTTCAAAATCCACGACGGCGATATAACTACCAAACACTTGTGGTCCACTTAATCCGCGCCGTAACAATTTTTCATTTTGCCAAACAACATCACCCGAGGTTAGATTATATGCAGTGATTTTTCCGTCGCTCTGAGACACAAATAACTTGTCCTCTGCTGCAGCCAAAGTCTCTGTAGTCGAGCCATCTTGCCCCCATACATTACCGCCCGTACCACGCGCAATTGCAGCAATACGCCCCTGGTATGTTCCAACATAAATAATGCCATCTTTCATGATCGGACTAGCATGAATATCTACCATACGATCTAATTCAGAGCGCCCCTTCGGCATTGCCATCCGCTGTTCCCATAAAATCAATCCATTACCGGGATTAAACGCCATTAATCGACCATTGGAAAACCCGGCGTAAATAACCGAATCAGTCACCACTGGTGCAGCAGTTCCACGCAGCGTTAGTACTGGTGGAGGGTTTTCATAAAACCAAAGATCTGCACCCGTTTTAGCATCCACTACAAATAGCTTTCCATTCATAGTTTGCACAGCAACCACAACACCATTAGTTTGTGGAACCGAGGAGATTTCACCCTTAAGTTGCTTGCGCCATACTTCAGCGCCATCTACTGCCGAAAGTGCAATAAGTTCGCCGGCATAATTACCCACAAATAACAGCCCACCACCGCTGCTGACGCCGCCAGTAATATCATTATTTAAATCCGGGCTTTTAAAAATATGAACCACCGCGCCAAGCCAACCAGTCCACTCAGTGGTAATACTTTTTGACCAGAGCGTCTTACCTTTTTGACGATCAATCGCCGTTAAAATACCTTCATGATCGACCGTAAAAATTTTATCGCCGTCGATTGCTGGTGTGAGTTGAGTAAGGCCAACTCCCTGACCATCACCAACGTTTTTGCTCCACAATTCATTAAGCTTCGCGGTTTCTTTAAAGTCCACCAAATCCATTGGCTCTTGGCCAGTTTTTTTAGAGAACCAGGAACAACCCGACAACAAAAGGGCACAGAGCAAAAAGCTCCACTTCAAGTGCCTCATTGAACACTCCCCTCAACTGGCGGTGCGTTTTCCATAACAGGAGAACCAGGCAATTTCAAATTGTCTGCTTTCATACGTAAAATCATTACCCGCTCTTGTTGTTGCTGGTCAGTATCCGCCAATGCTTTTTCATAAGCCGTTAAAGCCGCAGCATTATTGCCCTGCGCTTTCAAAATATCGCCGTGAACTTCTGCATATTCTGAAGCAAAAGCTTTGCTTGGCTCTTCTGTTAACTGTGCCAATGCATCAGCGTAAGATTCTTTTGCAACATATACTCGCGCTAAACGCACGTGAGCTAATTGTGTAATAGCAACATCTGAGCTAGCAGACAATACCCACTGCAACTCTTTAACCGCTTTATCTAAATCGCCAGCAGTAACCGCCAACTTTGCGAGAAAAAAAGCAGCACTAGTCGCATACATAGTTTTACTATTTTTTTCTTTTAATTCACCGGCGATGTGCTCAGCAGTAACGCGATCAGCCTCAGATAAGGTCTTGCCTGGCTCGACACTAATGAGTTTTAATAAAGATTCATAACGCTCCGAGGCGTCTTCAGCTTTAGCACGTTGTTTATCCTGCCAGCCCGTCCAGGCAAAATAACCAGCAACTGCAACCAAAATAGCAATCACAACTACTTTGCCGTTGTCTTTCCACCAGCGTTTTAAAACAGCTAATTGTTCTTCTTCGGTTAAATGTACACTCACAATAAACTCCTAAATATTTATATTAAGTTTTTAAAAATTACATAAGATTTTGTAAAAAATCTACAATTTCTGTTAATGGAATTATTTGTTGTGGCTGTTCTTCGCGTAAAAATTTCACTGCAAGCACACCTTTTGCAACTTCATCTTCACCTAGTATTAAGGCCAAATCAGCGGTGCTTTTATCCGCTTTTTTAAGTTGGCTTTTAAAATTGCCACCACCGCAATGATTAATAAAACGTAAATGCGGTAATTCGGTGCGCAGATTTTCAACTAACTGTAATGCTTCTTTTTGCACATTACCGACAGCGACCACATAGACATCTGCACTTTGCTCCAAGCCTTCAGGTATAGCTCCTACCTCTTGCAGCAATAACACTAAACGCTCTAAACCAATGCCAAAACCAACTGCTGGCGTGGATTTTCCACCCAATTGTTCAACTAGATTATCATAACGGCCACCGGCACAAACGGTACTTTGCGAACCCAACTTTTCAGTGACCCATTCAAAAGCAGTTTTACCGTAGTAATCCAATCCCCGTACCAGGCGTGGATTAATTTGGTATTTTACCTCGCCAGCATCTAATAAGCTTTTTAACTGGGCGAAATGTTCCCGCGAGGCTTCATCCAAATAATCCAGTAGCATCGGAGCGTTATCAAGAAGCGCTTGTGTAGTCGATTCTTTACTATCCAATATGCGCAGGGGATTAGTGGTTAAACGACGCTGACTATCCGCATCCAATTGCCCTTTGTGTATTTCTAAATAAGCGACCAACGCATCTTTGTAAGCGGCTCGCGATAATGTATCTCCGAGCGAATTGATTTGTAGTGTGACAAACTCTGCAACGCCAAGTTCACGCAAAATACGCGCACTCAGTAATAAAATTTCTGCATCAATATCGGGACCATCCATACCGAAGGCTTCCACCCCAACTTGATGGAATTGACGATAGCGACCTTTTTGCGGACGCTCATGACGAAACATAGGGCCTGTGTACCACAAACGCTGGGTTTGATTGTATAACAAGCCATGTTCTTCACAGGCGCGCACACAGCAAGCCGTACCTTCAGGGCGCAAGGTAAGGCTGTCGCCATTGCGGTCAGAAAAGGTATACATTTCTTTTTCAACGATGTCAGTTACTTCACCAATAGAGCGTTTAAAAAGCTCAGTCGATTCTAAAATTGGAAAACGAATTTCCTGATAACCGTAACGCTGCAAAATATCGGCGACCGTTGCTTCCACATACTGCCAAACAGGAGAATCAATCGGCAACAAATCGTTCATACCGCGAATTGCTTGAATCTTTTTCAAAATGTATTCCTGGAGGTAAAACATGCTCTAATGTAGCTACGAACAATAAATAATTAAATGAAAGCAATACCAAATAAAAGCAACGCCAAATCAAAACAACACTAAATCAAATAAAAATAATAAAGTTAAACACGAACAATAATTTTTTTTTCATCTTCTGCCATTTTAATGGCTTTTTGCGCTGCTTTTGCACGAATTAAGCGTTCCAGATTATCTACGAGATTTTCATTGCCCAACTTATGATTAGGAATACCATCAATGTAAATTAAATTATTGGGCGTGCCGCCGGCCAAACCTAAATCTGCTTCTTTGGCTTCGCCAGGGCCATTGACGACACAACCAATAACCGCGACATCAATCGGCGTAGTAATATCTTCAACGCGAGCTTCTAATTCATTCATCGTTTTAATCACATCAAAATTTTGACGTGAACAACTTGGGCAGGCAATAAAATTTACACCTTTACTGCGCAATTTCAAACTGCGCAGCAAATCCCAACCTACTTTAATTTCTTCCACGGGGTCTGCAGCGAGCGAAATACGAATAGTATCGCCGATACCATCCATTAATAATGCACCCAAACCAACGGCTGATTTAACGGTACCTGCACGCAACACACCGGCTTCCGTAATGCCCAAATGTAAAGGCTGTTCAATTTGAGTAGCCAACTTACGATAAGCTGCAACTGCCATAAACACATCGGATGCTTTTACGCTGACTTTAAAATTTTGAAAATTCAATCTATCTAAAATTTCTACATGGCGAAGTGCTGACTCAACCAACGCGTCAGGTGTGGGCTCACCGTATTTTTTTTGCAAATCTTTTTCGAGCGAACCGGCATTAACACCAATCCGAATTGGAATATTCAAATCGCGCGCCTTGTCTACGACGGCTTGAATACGTTTTTCACGGCCAATATTGCCGGGGTTGATGCGTAAACAATCCACACCCAAATCTGCAACACGCAAGGCAATACGATAATCGAAATGAATATCTGCTACCAAAGGCACAGTGACTTGTTTACGAATTTCACCAAACGCATCAGCAGCTTCCATCGTAGGTACAGAAACACGCACGATATCCGCACCCGCCAATTGAATACGACGAATCTGTTCAACCGTTGCCGCCACATCTGTGGTTTCAGTATTTGTCATACTTTGTACGGAAATAGGGGCATCGCCACCTACGGGTACATTACCTACCATTATCTGGCGCGATTTGCGGCGCTTAATGGGTGATTCACAATGCATAATTTTACCTTTAGCAATATGTGTATTAGCGTTTTTAAAAAAACTTTCTGACAAAAACTATCGTTTACTCATCTATTTTCAAGGTCAATACATTAGAACCCTTCACAGGAGTCACATCTATTTTTTTACCATTTAACTGAATTGCTACAGCAGGAGCATTACCCAGTTTTACATCAAACGGTGCTTTACCCACCAAATTCAATTTAGTGCCAGCGGTCTGTAATTCTGTTGCTAAAACGTCACCCCGAGAATCACTAACTTCCAACCAACACTCAGCGTGAAATACGAAATTGATTTCATCTAATCCATTTTTTTTTATGGCTACAACTGGTTTTACATTCGCAAGTGAATCTGAATTTTTCGTAGCTGTATCAACAACTGTGGTAGATTTCAATGCAGCTGTATTGGCAAGCACAGCATTAGGCTGAGAAGAACTTACTGCCGCTACAGCCGACATCGGAGCCTTAGCATTTGCTGAAGCAAGTGTTGCGGATGTAGGTTGCGCTGCTGCTGGTTGCCCTACTGCTTGTACTGCCGCTGGCGCAATACTTGATGCTGCCGACTCAGGAATTTGAATACTTTGTGGCTCAATATTTGTCGCAGGAAAATTATCCACGTGCGCAGCCAAAGAAGGTGCATCCGCCGCAGGTAATACATAGTTTTTTTCCGCTGGCTTATCAAGAAACCAAATTGAAATTAGCCATACCCCAATAAAAAATACAGCGATAAAAGCGAGAAATTTCCAGGCTTTTTTATATGAATTTACAGCAACTGGAGTTGCGATAGCGGTATTTGCTTGCGATTGCTTCGCTTTTGTACACTGTTCATAGGCTGCCAGCACTTTAGAACCATCTAACTTCAGAATATTAGAATAAGCTCTGATATATCCACGCACAAAAGTATCTGGGCCGACATGCTCGAAATCATCCAACTCTAAAGCATTAACTTTAGAGACAGTTAAGTAGAGCTCTTTTGCTACCTGCTCTTGTCTCAACCCTGCAAGCAAGCGACCTTCCGATAATAACTTACCAGGTGAAAATTCCTTATTTTCTTGTGTCTCATCGAGATTAGTCATTGGAACCTCAATTTAAATTATTATGTTTGTATTCCAAATATTCTTTAGAATAAGGAAATTTATTTTTCAGGAGAATCGCCAGACTCGCCTCTTTATCTTTATTGCCAAAAACTCTTTCTAAACGTATGCCCAACAGCAAACTTCGTGCAGATTGCTCGCCGAGAGCGGCATATCGATCAAGATCATTTTTAGCGTCAGCATATTCTTGCCTTTGAAAATTAATTTCCGCCAGCTCAATACAGGGTTCAGTGGCATTCCTATCTAAAATCATTGCGTGCTCGAACGCTGCTTTAGCACGAATATTATTACCCAGCTTTAAAGCCACCCGGCCCACATTAGTCAAAGCTTGAGCACGACTGGGAAACTCTAAATCAGCAGCGGCTTTTTCAAACTCAGCATAAGCCTCTTCATAACGTTTTAGATTAAACAGAAAAACACCATAATTATTGCGGGCCTGAGTGAAATTTTTATCGCGTTTCAAGGCTAATTTAAATTGTTCTTCCGCAAGTACTGGCTCGCCTTCCAATTCATATAACTGCGCCATAGCGCCAGTGGCAGCAGCAGAATTACTATTAATTTCAAACGCTTTTTTCAAATGATGACGAGCTGATTCACGATTACCTTTCTCGATATAACCCAAGGCCATTTGTATATGTAGGTCAAGTGATTTATTCATATCAATCGTTTTTTCTCTGCCGCTGGTTTGCTGTGTAATGCAACCAACCAACATAAAGCAGATAACGACACAAACAAAGATGTTCTTAATATTCAGAATTAACTTATTATTTTGCATTGTGTTACTCCGAATGTGAAACCCACCAACTTACTAACAGAGGTATATTTCTTATCCATTAAAAATGGATTTATTAACTCATTGTTTGATGTACTGAATCTTACTCACCTATCTTAACTACCATACCTACCAATACTACTTGCCCACGATTCTGAGTGGTTGAGCTTCATTAAATTGTGCACGGTAGCGCTCGCTGCGTTTGGTAATATCATTCACTGTGCCCGCCAATTGCCCGCAAGCAGCATCAATATCATCGCCACGCGTAGTACGCACGGTAGTAATGTATCCAGCTTCCATTAAAATATCCTGGAAGCGACGCAAAGCATTATTACTAACGCGTTTATAATTTGACAAATTAAACGGATTAAATGGAATTAAATTAATTTTTACCGGCACATCACGCAACAACTCAGCAAGCTCATGAGCGTGATGTGGGCGATCATTCACTTGATCAATCAGTGTATATTCAATGGTAATTTTACGATGCGTATCAGGCATTGCCTGTATGTAACGCTTAGCCGAATCCAACAGCATTGCTATCGGATATTTTCTGTTAATCGGTACTAATTCGTTACGCAACGCATCGTTAGGTGCGTGCAAAGAAATGGCTAGGCATGCATCCGTATACTGGCTCAAACGATCCAATGCAGGCACAACGCCGGAAGTGCTCAACGTAACGCGACGCTTGGAAATTCCGTAACAATTGTCGTGCATCATTAAATTCATGGAATCGACAACATTATCAAAATTTAACAGCGGCTCGCCCATACCCATCATGACAACATTCGTTACCGAACGATGACCGTTAGCGGTTAACTGTCCAAAAGATTTAGCCGCAATCCACACTTGACCAATAATTTCTGCCGCCGTTAAATCGCGACTAAAACCTTGTTTCCCAGTCGCGCAAAAACTGCAATCCAGAGAGCAACCCACTTGCGAAGATACACACAAAGTACCGCGATCACCTTCGGGAATATAAACAGTTTCTACAACATCGTTGCCAGTAACGCGAATTAAAAACTTGCGAGTACCATCAACCGAGTCAAGCTGTTTGATAACTTCAGGTGGACGTATCTCCGCACACAGATTTAACTTTGCACGTAAATCTTTACTCACATTAGTCATATCATCAAAGTTATCGGCGCCTAGTTGATGGATCCACTTCATGACTTGTACGGCGCGAAATTTCTTCTCACCAATACTTTCAAAAAATGCCACCAACTTAGTTTCCGGCATACCCAGTAGGTTTACTTTGGCTGAGCTTTTTTCGGCAATACTTGGCCCTGCAATACCAAGCTCTGCAATAATTGTTTTTGCAGCCACATCAGAACCCGCCTCTGTCAGCGCATTTTCCGTGTTTGAATTGAATTGCTCAGCCATTGGTATTACCTAAAAAATATTAACAATCATCTATTTTAACAAAGTGCACTTTAACGAATCCGCTCAACCTAACGGACTGGTTCAACCTAACGGACTGGTTCATCCTAACGAATTGGTTCAACCTAACGAACGGTGACTTCATTTGTTGCAAAAAAATACGCAATTTCACGCGCTGCAGAAGCAGGCGAGTCCGAACCATGCACAGCATTTTCACCAATTGATTCTGCGAATTCAGCACGAATGGTGCCAGAGGCAGCTTTCGCCGGGTCGGTAGCGCCCATTAATTCGCGGTTCAAGAGAATAGCATTTTCACCAGATAGAGCCTGAACAACAACTGGGCCAGACGTCATGAACTCGACAAGGCCAGCAAAAAATGGGCGACCCTTATGCTCAGCATAAAAACCTTCTGCTTGTGACTGACTTAAAAGCATCATGCGTTGGGCAACAATTTTTAAGCCTGCTTTTTCAAAACGTGCCACGATTTCACCAATGTGATTCTTGCTTACAGCATCGGGTTTGATAATGGATAAGGTTTGTTCAACTGACATGTAAATCTCCAAAGTTCTTTCAAATTGGCCTGAGCAGGTTTCCTGCCCTAAGACCCTATAAATACAAAACCCGCGGATTATACGCGGGTTGGGGCTGATTTTATATGCACGAAAACGGGAAAAACAGCACAAAATTAATAGCTTGCAGCAATAACCTGAATACGTTTCACCATTGCCTTGAGGCCGTTACCACGAGTAGAGCTAAGATGCTGCAATAAACTTAGAGTATCGAAGTAAGCCTCGACATCAATCGCCAATACTTCAGCTGGCGTTTTACCGTTATATGCTGCCAAAACCACGCCCAGCAAGCCTTTGACAATAAAAGCATCGCTATCCACCTGAAAAAACAAGTGGTTATCGCGCAGCTCCGGTACCAACCATACCTGACTTTGACAACCCCTCACCAAATACTCATCAGTACGAAAATGCTCCGGCATAGGCGGAAGCTCTTTGCCCAGATCGATAATGTATTTGTATCTATCTTCCCATGAATCAAAAAAACCAAGGGTGTCAACTATATCGTCGGCGGTAACATCTATGCCAAATTGCGTCATTACAGAATCCAGAGAAAATGCATCTAGTAAAACATACCTGTTTGAAGCTGTGCTTCCTCGCTCATTTTATCCCGCGACCAGGGCGGATCAAATACTAACTCGACCTTTACAGTATTCACATTTGGCACCTTGCGGACACGGTACTCTACATCACCCACGAGTACTGGCCCCATCCCGCAAGCGGGGGCAGTAAGGGTCATTTGAATATCGACATGCTTTGCAGCCTGATTCACTTTCACACCGTAAATCAGGCCAAGATTAACCAAGTCCACTGGAATTTCGGGATCAAACACGCTACCCAATGCCTGCCAAACTTGCTCTTCGTGGATAACATCATCTACCGGAGGAGGGAAGCTAATAGTTTCTGATTCAAGACCCAGGTTTGCTGCATCTGTACCATCCACCCGAACCATTTGACCAAGATAAGTTACCGTATAATTACCACCCAATGCCTGGGTGATGGTGACAAAAGTATCTTGCGGAATAGTCAACGGCGTACCATCCGGCACACGACGTGCTGGACAATCAGCAAGTGCTACCACCATGCGTCTTTCGGACATACTAAATCTCAAACATGCAATAAAGGGGTCAGAGCCCTTTTAATAAACAAGTCCAGCCATAAAAAGAATAATTCTTTATTAAAAGGGCTCTGACCCCTTTATGGCATCAATTCACACTAAAGCTTTCACCACAACCACAATAATCTTTTACGCGCGGATTATTAAATTTTAATTGACGATTAACACCTTCGGTGACGTAATCAATTTCAGTGCCACTAACAACCGCCAAGCTTGCAGGATCAATTAATAATTCGACGCCGCCTTCGAGCGCTAAATGCACATCCTCCGCTTTACCTTCTGGCACCAAATCCACCACATACATCCAGCCTGTACAACCGCTTTGCTTCACGCTTAAACGCACGGCCTTTGCATCAGTACTTGCATTCAGCTGACGCTTAAAATGGGCAACAGCTGAAGGGGTTACAAAAACCGATTCTTGTTGCGGATTAAATGTTTCGACGCTCATTGCAATCACCTTTTTAAAAGGGGTCAGAGTCCTTTAAATACAAGTAACATACAACTCAGTAGAATTTTTCATTTAAAGGGCTCTGACCCCTTTTAAAAAAATCTACACTAAGAACGTTTTTGCTTTTTCAATCGCAATAAATAAGCGATCCACTTCAGCAAACGTATTATAAAAACTAAAACTGGCACGCACAGTGCCGGGAATTCCGAATTGATCCATAATCGGTTGTGCGCAATGATTTCCGGTTCGCACCGCCACACCCTGCTTATCTAATAGGACACCAACATCGGCAGGATGTGCGCCTTCCAACATAAAACTCATTACACTGGTTTTATGCACCGCAATACCAATTAATGTTATACCATCAGTTGCGTGTGCTTTTTCTTCCGCATAGGCAAGCAAAGCTTGTTCATGAGCAACAGCAGCCTCACGATCAAGATTATTTAAATAATCAATTGCAGCACCAAAACCAATAACACCGGCGATATCAGGCGTGCCAGCTTCAAATTTATAAGGTAGCTGATTAAAAGTTGTTCCTGCAAAACTCACAGTTTCAATCATCTCTCCACCACCTTGATAAGGCGGCATGGATTCTAAAAGATCACGCTTACCGTAGAGTACACCTAACCCTGTTGGGCCAAATAATTTGTGTGCAGAAAATGCATAAAAATCGCAATTAAGTTTTTGCACATCAACGGCCCAGTGACTTACCGCCTGCGCACCATCAATTAAAACTCGCGCACCAACAGCGTGAGCGAGAGTGATAATTTTTTCAATGGGATTAATAGTGCCCATCGCATTAGATACATGACCTACAGCAACCATTTTGACGCGCGCATCAAGCATGGCATCAAACGCAAGTATATTGATTGTGCCAGTCGCATCAACAGGAATAACTTCAACGACTGCTCCGGTTGCCTGAGCAATTAATTGCCAAGGCACAATATTCGAATGGTGCTCCATAGCCGAGACTAAAATACGGTCGCCCATTTTTAAATTTGCCTTTCCCCAAGATGCTGCGACCAGGTTAATGCTCTCAGTGGTACCGCGCGTCCAAATAATTTGTTTAGCGTCGGGCGCATTTAAAAAATTTGCAACTTTAGTACGTACAGCTTCAAATTTTACGGTGGCACGATCTGCCAATGCATGAGCACCGCGATGTACATTACTATTATCCGTACGATAGTAATCACTGATTGCATCAATGACTGCATTGGGTTTTTGCGTAGTGGCTGCGTTATCTAAATACACTAATGGTTGCCCACTTACATCTTGATGCAGAATGGGAAAATCTGCACGTATCTTTTCAACATCAAATGTCGGCGCACTCATTACTAATCTGCCATTTCTAAAAGAGTTTGATCTCGACCAAATAAAACAGCTAACCGCGGCAACAGATAATCACGCACTGCTGGCTCAGCGACTTGCTGTAATAATTCATTGATAAAACCAAAACTTAACATCACTTCTGCTTCGCTTCGCGATATGCCACGACTTTGCAAATAATAAAGTGCCGTGCTGCTTAACTGACTGATGGTGGCACCGTGGGCGCATTTCACATCATCAGCATAAATTTCCAATTCAGGTTTAGTATTTACTTCAGCTTTATTAGATGTCAGTAAATTTTTATTGCTTAATTCCGCTAACGTTTTTTGTGCAAGCGGATGAATATAAATACGACCATTAAAAATAGCTTGCGCAGAATCTGCAATAATTCCGCGAAACACTTCATTAGTAGTGCAATGTGGCACCCAGTGCTGCACGTTAGTGTGATAGTCCACCATTTGATTATTGCGCGGTAAATATACGCCCTGTAAATCTAACTCAGCGCCCTGGCCACGATGATTAATTTGATAATCAATACGCTTCAAACGGCTGCCAAGTGCCAACGTAAAGCCACGCATACGCGCATTACGCAACAAATTCACATGCACTGCGCCAACGTGCTGAATATTTTCTTCTTCAAGATGCAAACGATAATGCTGCAATTGCGCGTTATCGCCGACGACAATTTCAGTGAGCGCATTGACAAAAATATTTTGTCGTTCCGCAGTAGAAACAAAATGTTCAATAACTTCGGCTTGCGAATTTTCGTCTAATACAACCAACAAACGTTGGTTAACAGATGCAGGCTGCGTACTCATTGTAGATACGTGCACCACATAAACAGGCCGACTAAATATTTGCCCACGCGGCACATGTACGAATATACCTTCGTTCATCCACGCATTGTTCAAGGTGGCAAATACATGTTGCTCACCGCGGACTATTTTACCTAAATACTGTTCAATAACGGCTTGTTGTGCAATATTCGCTTGTGAAAACAACACCACTTCGGCAGGTAATTCACTAGAACTCGCCGCATCAAAAATACCGTTCACAAACACTAAGCGATGCGCATCAACTGCAACAAACTCAACATCTTGTTGCCAACTATCATTCGCTACTGCCCATTGCGCAGGAACATTTTTTTGCAAAGATGCTAACGAGGTATATTTCCAATGCTCAGTCTTTCGCGTTGGCCAAATTACTTTTTGCCAATCAACGGCCGCTTGTGCACGCAATCCATTCAACCACACAGGACTTTGTTGTTGTGTTGCCAATTGCAACGCTAGTTGTTGAAAATCACTCATGGATTACACTGCCTCTTCTTCAAGCCACGCGTAACCTTTTTCTTCTAACTCTAAAGCAAGTTGTTTACCACCAGTTTTTACGATGCGACCATTCGCTAATACGTGAACAAAATCTGGCACTATATAATCGAGCAGCCGTTGATAGTGCGTCACTATAATAAAACTACGCTCTGGTGAACGCATTTCGTTTACACCATTAGCAACAATTTGTAGCGCGTCAATATCCAGGCCAGAATCAGTCTCGTCGAGAATGCACAAACTTGGCTCTAACAACATCATTTGTAGTATTTCGTTACGTTTCTTTTCGCCGCCAGAAAAACCTTCGTTAACACCGCGCTTTAAAAAAGCCTGATCAAGACTAACGCGCTTACTGGTTTCGCGTGCAAGCTTCATGAACTCAACAGCCGATAATTCTGACTGACCGTGATGTTTACGTTTTGCATCGACTGAGGCTTTTAAAAATTCCATATTGCTAACACCCGGAATTTCAACCGGATATTGAAACGCTAAAAATAAACCTTCACGCGCACGCTCTTCAGTGCTGAGTGCAAATAAATCCTTGTCATTAAAATCAATTTTTCCATCAGTAACTTCATATCCATCACGGCCAGACAACACATTACCAAGAGTGCTTTTACCTGCGCCGTTAGGCCCCATGATGGCGTGAACTTCGCCGGCATTAATAGTAAGGTTTAAACCTTTAAGAATCTCTTTTTCTTCTACTTTAGCGAACAAGTTTGTAATGCGTAACATATATTTTTTAATCCGATAATGTTTGTCTAACACGGTAATTTTTTGAGAGCGATTAACCCACTGAGCCTTCGAGACTCACTTGCAATAACTTGCCGGCCTCAACAGCGAACTCCATGGGTAATTCTTTAAATACATCGCGGCAGAATCCATTAACGATCATGGACACTGCTTTTTCTGCATCCAACCCACGCTGTTTACAGAGAAATAATTGATCATCGCTTACTTTAGAGGTAGTTGCTTCATGCTCAATTATTGCACTTGGGTTTTTGCTTTCAATGTAGGGAAAAGTATGTGCACCACATTTGTCACCAATCAATAATGAATCGCATTGTGTGTAATTACGTGCACCATCAGCACCGGGATTCATGCGCACCAAACCGCGATAAGCGTTGGAACTCTTACCCGCTGAAATACCTTTGGAAATAATGGTTGAGCGAGTATTTTTACCAATGTGAATCATTTTAGTGCCAGTGTCTGCTTGCTGGTAATTATTGGTAAGTGCAACTGAATAAAACTCACCCACGCTGTTATCACCACGTAAAATACAGCTGGGATACTTCCAGGTTATGGCTGAACCTGTTTCAACTTGTGTCCACGAGATTTTAGCGTTGGTATGACACACACCACGCTTGGTAACAAAATTATAAATGCCGCCCTTGCCTTCTGCGTTACCGGGATACCAGTTTTGCACGGTGGAATATTTGATCACGGCGTTATCGCACGCAACCAATTCTACTACGGCAGCATGCAATTGATTTTCATCGCGCATAGGTGCGGTGCAGCCTTCAAGATAACTTACGTGTGAACCTTCATCGGCAATAATTAAAGTGCGCTCAAACTGGCCGGTATTTTGTTCGTTAATACGAAAATAAGTGGAAAGTTCCATTGGGCAACGCACGCCTTTAGGAATGTACACAAACGAGCCATCAGAAAATACCGCTGAATTTAGTGCAGCATAATAGTTGTCTTTTTGTGGCACCACTGATCCAAGGTATTTTTTAACTAACTCAGGATATTTATGAACCGCCTCACTAATGGAGCAAAAAATTACGCCAACTTCGAATAGCTTTTCGCGAAATGTGGTGAGAACCGAAACAGAATCAAATACGACATCCATTGCCACACCCGCAAGTGCAGCTTGCTCATGCAATGGAATGCCGAGTTTTTCATAAGTGCGCAATAATTCCGGATCAACTTCCGCTAAGCTTTTGGGTTTCTCGTCCATAGATTTTGGTGCTGAATAAAAAGACACAGCTTGAAAATCAATATCGTCATATTTCACATGAGCCCATTCTGGCTCGATCATTTCTAACCATGCAGTGTAAGATTTCAACCGCCACTCTAACAACCACTCCGGCTCATTTTTTTTCGCCGAAATAAAACGAATAACCGTTTCATTCAAACCGGGCGGCAAAGTTTCAGAAACGATATCGGAATAAAAACCGGCGGCGTATTCCTGATTAATAAGTTGTTTAACTTGTTCGGACATAATTAAGCCTTTAGCATTTAAGCATGTAGCAGCTTGGTGACAACATCACCAATGTGGGCAATCGCAAATTCAACTTCTTCGTGCGTGGTGTAACGCCCCACGCTAAAACGCAATGATGCTTGCGCTTGCGCGTTATTCAAACCAATCGCTTTAAGCACATAACTCGGTGACATACTCGCTGAGTTGCAAGCCGAGCCGCTGGAAAGCGCAAGATCGCGCAGCGATAACAACAAAATCTCGCCATCACAACCTTTGCCTTCATTGTTCGCAAAGGTCACATTCAAAATCCCACTGACTGTTTGCGTGGCAGAACCATTGCGTTTTACATTGGGTAAACTCGCAATACCTTGCCACAATTTATCGCGCAACTGCGAAACACGCTCGCACTCAGCGGATAAATTTTTTGTCGCCAATTCTGCCGCTTCACCCATACCTACGCACTGATGCGTAGCAAGTGTGCCTGAACGCATATTGCGCTCATGGCCACCACCGTGAACTTGCGCGGCAATTTTTACTTCGCCAGCACGGCGCACGTAAAGCGCACCAATGCCTTTAGGGCCGTAAAATTTATGCGCTGACAACGACAACAAATCCACGCTTAAATTTTTTACATCAATTTCAATTTTGCCTGCACTTTGCGCGGCATCGCAGTGAAATAAAATACTGCGATTTTTACAAATCTCGCACAAGGCTTTGATATCGTTAATGCAACCCAACTCATTGTTGACTTGCATGATGCTCACTAAAAAAGTGTCATCGCGCAATGCCGCTTGTAAACTCTCTGTGGTGATGAGACCTTCTGAGGTAGGCATTAACCGAGTAACGGTAAACCCTGAATTTTCTAACCAAGCAACAGGATCAAGCACCGCTTTGTGCTCAATCGCTGACACAATAATATGACCACCTATTGAATGTTGCTGACGGTAAGTTTCTGCTGCACCTTTTAAAGCTAAATTGTTAGCTTCAGTAGCACCACTAGTCCAGACGATTTCGCGTGGATCTGCACCGATCAACTGTGCAACTTGGCCGCGCGCACTTTCTACTGCTTCTTCAGCTTGCCAACCATAACTGTGTGAGCGCGATGCGGGATTGGCGAAGTTACCTTCCAGCATCAAGCACTCAGCCATTTTGGCCGCAACTTCAGGCGCAACTGGCGTGGTCGAGGCATAATCTAAATAAACCGGTTTGCGCAAACTTGAACCTAGCTACTGAATAAAAAGAATTTAAAGAATTTAAAGAATTTCACTGAGCGTAATGCACTGTTCGGTTTTATAACCTGTCGTTTTACGCTTATCTTGACGCGCGCCAACTACTTGAATATCGCGACGCGCCACCAAATCAGCCAGCGTGATGCTACTCAAAAACTGGTGAATTTGCGTACTTAAGTCCTGCCATAAATAATGCGTCAGGCAAACTTCACCATCCTGGCAATTACCCTTGCCTTCACACCGTGTTGCATCAAGCGATTCACTGACTGCATCCACTACTTGTGAAATCGAAATTTCAGCAGCGCCACCCATTAAGCAATAACCACCGCCCGGGCCCCTTACGCTTTTAACCAATTCCGATTGACGTAAACGCGCAAACAACTGCTCAAGATACGAAAGTGATATGCCTTGACGCAGTGAAATATCCGCCAAACTCACTGGCCCCTTATCACTGTGTAGCGCCAAATCCAGCATCGCGGTAACCGCATAACGACCTTTGGTAGTGAGCTTCATAAGGCTTTCCGAAAATAGAATAAGATGTAAACGGTAACAAATCGAACCAACCCTAATATCCTACCATTTTACTCAACTATTAGCTCTTTTCCAATCAGCGATTGGCGCATTACTCGCTCTTATCTAATTTTGCCGCTTCGCGCAACGTATCTACATCGCCCTTTAAACCCAACTTGGCAACCACTTTACCCGTATAAAACACATAATTCTGCATAGCAGTTAAGACACCACGCAGAATATTTAGCTCCATTTGGTCCATACGTATGCGGTTATACAAGCGGCGCAAGCGAGTCATCGTTTGCTTGGGGTTTTCCGGGTCTAAAAAACCGACATTCACCAAAGTTTGCTCTAATTGTTGGTAATAGCTATCGAGCGCTTGTGCATCGGCGGGTGGCATATCCCATACGTGGCCAGGGAGGGTATTACCTTTACTGGCGGTTAAATAGGCCATACGAATTTCATAAGTGATGACTTGCACAGCAGTTGCCAAATTGAGCGAGCTGTATTCTTCATTAGCAGGAATATGTACATGATAATTGCATTTGTGCAGCTCTTCATTGGTTAAACCGCGATCCTCGCGGCCAAACACCACAGCAACTTCATGCTGGCTAGCCTCGGCCCATACATTTGTACCGCACTCACGCGGGTCAAGTAATGGCCAAGGAATGCGGCGCTCGCGAGCGCTCGTGCCGACAACCAGGCTACAACCTTGAATCGCTTCATCGAGGCTATCAACCACAATCGCATCATCCAACACGTCAGTTGCGCCAGCAGAACGCCAGGTCGCCTTGTCTGAGGGGAACTCTTTGGGCGCAACCAAATACAAGCGCGACAAACCCATGTTTTTCATAGCACGTGCAGCACCACCAATGTTACCAGGGTGTGTAGTGTTCACCAGCACGATGCGAATATTGACAAAAGGATTGATCGTCATAAGTTAAATTCCGGTGCGCGCAAGCGGCATGTATAAAAAGGCGCGCAGTGTAACAAATTGAGGCTAATGGTCGTAGCACAAATGGCTTTTAAACGGGGAATTTGAATGCTGCAGGTGTAATTATTGTGGTAAAGGAGGCCGCGCCGCCTGCTTCCGTTGTTTGGCACGCTCAAGAATGATCAACTTCACTTCATCACGCGCTGCACTCCATTGTGTAATTTCTTGCAAGCTACGATAGCATCCAACACAAATATCATTATCGTTAAGGCAACAATTACGGATACAAGGTGATTGAAGGGATGCGCTAGTCATGGTTGCTCAATTCAGTGGTACAGTGAATTATAGGGGCATCATTCTTTATAGAGACATCGATTTATTGATCTGAGATTTCAACAAATTCATTTTTGAATTGAATACTCTTAGCTAAGTGTCTACCTACTCTAGCATCGCCAGTAACTTACTGCGATTGATGAAGGGCTATTTACACATAAAATACCACTAGTGTCCGGTTAAAACTTCACTCGAGCCGCTGAAAGCCAAGTAGAGCAAGGCTTTCAGCGGTTTTTAATGTGTCTCCGACTTGAACGTATATTTTCATTTAACCACCCTTCATAGTCTCGCCTTTTGATAAAGGTGGGGCAGAACTATGTACGCTGGTAAAATGGTTTTCGCACAAATCATGGAGCATCTACCATGGAAAACATTTCACCGCATCGTCAAGCGCCATCAAGGCGATCATCGAGCGCGCACATTAAATTGTGCAGAACATTTTCGCATTCTTGCTTTTGCTCAACTCACTTATCGCGAAAGCTTGCGCGATATTGAAGCCTGTCTCGGCGCGCAATCCGCAAAACTTTATCACTTAGGCATTCGCGATGCAGTTAGCCGTTCAACCTTAGCTGATGCTAACGAAGTGCGACCCTGGCAAATTTATGCTGACTTCGCACACATTTTAATTGCACAAGCACGAAAGCTTTATGCAAAAGATAATTTCGGGGCCGAGCTAGACAACACTGTTTATGCGCTCGATTCTACCACCGTCGATTTGTGTTTATCGATGTTTCCGTGGGCGCCATTTCGTTCCGCTAAAGCTGCCGTAAAATTACACACACTATTGGACTTACGTGGAAATATCCCTAGTTTTATACATGTTTCCGACGGAAAGCTGCATGATGTTAATGTGCTCGACATACTCATTCCCGAAGCTGGGGCCTTCTATGTTATGGATAAAGGCTATGTCGATTTTTCGCGTTTATACACATTGCATTTGGCCGGCAGTTTTTTCGTTACACGAGCAAAAATAAATCTTTCGGCACATCGTGTTTATTCAACTGTAATTGATCGCGGCACCGGTCTTGTCTGCGATCAAACTATTTTATTGGATGGATTTAATGCCCAAAAAAATTACCCGGAAAAGCTGCGTCGTATTCGTTTCAAAGATTCAGAAACAGGTAAAACCTATATTTTCATCACCAACAATATGACATTGCCTGCGTCAACTATTTGCGCTCTTTATAAAAGCCGCTGGCAAGTTGAATTATTTTTCAAATGGATCAAGCAACATCTGCGCATTAAAAAATTTTATGGCACCTCAGAAAATGCGGTTAAGTCACAAATATGGATAGCCGTTTCAGTTTATGTGTTGGTCGCCATCATCAAGAAAAAGCTGAGTACAGACGCCTCGCTCTACACATTACTACAAATATTTTCACTGACCCTTTTCGAAAAAACACTGTTAAAACAGCTTATTCCTGATGTCGACTACAAGGAACCACTCAACGAAAACGATAACCAATTGAATTTGTTTGAGTTTTTAACCGGACACTAGTGTCTTTAAATATTAAAGAAATATTTATTTACCAATGCAGAAACTGCTAAAAATACGACCTAATAAGTCATCTGGCGTGAATTCACCGGTAATTTCATTCAGCGCATTTTGGCAATAACGCAGGTCTTCAGCGAGTAATTCACCAGCAGCATAACCGTGAAGTTGTGTTTTACCTGAAGCTAAAAATACTTGGGCGCGTTCAAGTGCATCCAAATGTCGACGTCGTGCAGTAAAGCCACCCTCACCAGTTTCACTAAAACCCATGATGTCTTTTAGATGTTGTTTGAGATCATCGATACCTGCACCCTTGGCGGCGCTAATACCTATATATAGGTGATTAGCAATTTGACTAATGCCTGCTTTTTCGCCACTAAGATCAATTTTATTGCGAATGAGCGTAACTTTTTCCGGGTTATCTAGCTGTGCTATAAATTCAGGCCAGATTTTATGGGCTTCAAATTCGTCGGTGTTGCGGCTATCGACTATTAATAGCACACGATCAGCCTGTTGGATTTCCTGCCAGGCGCGTTGAATTCCCATTTGTTCTACTTCATCACCGCTATCGCGCAAACCAGCAGTATCGATAATATGCAGTGGCATACCATCTATATGGATATGTTCGCGCAGCACATCGCGTGTTGTTCCTTCGATGCTGCTAACAATTGCGGAATCGCGACCGCTCAAGGCATTTAATAGACTTGATTTACCGGCATTGGGTCGCCCGGCAATAACCACGCGCATGCCATCACGAACCAATACACCTTGGCGAGCCTCTTTAAAAACCTGCGCTAGTTTCTGTTCAATAAACTTTAAATCAGTAGCGACTTTACCATCGCTTAGGAAATCAATTTCTTCTTCCGGGAAATCAATTGAGGCTTCAACATAAATACGAAGATGGGTTAAGGCTTCTACTAATTCATGAATTCTGGTTGAGAATGCACCTTGTAACGAATATAAAGCATTGCGCGCAGCATGTTCACTGGTAGCGTCGATAAGATCAGCAATGGCCTCGGCTTGTGCGAGATCCAGCTTATCGTTTAGAAATGCACGTTCAGAAAATTCCCCCGGTCGGGCTAATCGCACACCTAATTGGGTTATTTCACGTAGTAGTAAATCGAGAATAACCGGGCCGCCATGACCTTGAAGTTCAAGCACATCTTCGCCGGTAAAAGAATTGGGGCCAGGGAAAAATAAGGCTATACCTTGATCGAGTATTTCACCCTTAATACTGTGAAATGGACAATAGTGCGCATAGCGAGGAAGTAATTTTATGTGAAGCAGAGTTTCAGCAACAGTTAATGCTTTATTGCCAGAGATGCGGACTATACCGACACCGCCGCGACCAGTAGCAGTGGCAATGGCAGCGATGGTGTCGGTATTAGGGTTCATGTTGTTATCTTTTAGTATCTAGCTTTTAACAGTTAAGGATTTACTATCAGCTTTTTCAATATCTTTGGTGATGATGTATTGTTGTAACATCGACAAGCTGTTGTTAGTAACCCAATACAATACTAAACCTGCAGGGAACCACAAAAACATAAAGGTAAATACAACAGGTAGCATTTGCATTACGCGAGCTTGCATTGGATCTGTAGGTTGTGGATTTAATTTCTGCATAAAATACATAGTAATGCCGTAAATAATTGGCAATACAAAATAGGGATCCTTAACTGATAAGTCGGTAATCCATAAAATAAAAGGCGCGTGACGTAATTCTACTGATTCCATTAATGCCCAATAAAGTGCTAAAAATACTGGCATTTGAATTAGCATGGGTAAGCAACCACCAAGGGGGTTTACTTTCTCAGTTTGGTATAGCTTCATGGTTTCTTGTGACATTTTTTGGCGATCATCACCATAACGTTCTTTTAGCTCAGCCATTTTCGGCGCTAATTTGCGCATTTTTGCCATGGATTTATAGCTAGTGGCAGATAATTTAAAGAACAGGAGTTTAACGGTAAAAGTTAAACCAATAATGGCCAGACCCCAATTTAAAACAAAACCGTGAATAAATTTCATAAGCCAGAATAAAGGCTCAGCTATGATTGATAGCCTGCCGTAATCTAAAGTTAATTCTAAATTAGGTGATATTAATTTCAGTTTTTCAGTATCTTTAGGCCCGGCATAAAAACTTGCTATAATGGTCGATTGGCTATTAGGTGCTACTTCAATTGCGTTGCTGGTAAAACCAAAAACATATAAGTTTTTGTCCCCCAGTTTACGCAGGCTGTATTTATTGATTGTTTTAGGATCAGGAATCCAGGCACTAATAAAATAATGCTGGACTAGCGAAACCCAACCACCTTGCCAACCTTCTTTCCAAGTTCCTTCAGGGGTAATTTTTATATCGATCTTTTCATTTAAATCTTTAAAAGTAACTTTTTTATATTTTTCATCGGGAGTGGTAATAGCTGCACCCAGGAAAGGGCTCATCGACATGGCATTTGCTTTAGCAAATTCCTTATTGTCACGTTTTATTTGTGCGTAGAAGTTGCCACTCCATTTATTACTGCTCTGATTGTCAATTAGATATTCAACACCTACTAAATATTGGCCACGAGTAAAGGTGTAGCGCTTAGTGATATTTACTTGATGTTGTTGTAGGGTTAAGTCTACGGTTAAGGTGTCTTGACCATTTTCTAAATTGAATGCACTTTTTTCTACAGTATATAAAGGACGGCCTTGCGCAGTGTCAGTGCCATTAGGGCCAACTAAACCGCTTTGTGCTACATAAGTGTGGTCTGCACTATTGTCAATTAAGACAAAAGGTACATCAGGTGTATTTATATCTGCGGAGTGTCGTGGTAGAGAGACTTTTACAATATCACCACCGACGGGATCTATTTCAACCCATAAGCTATCGGTTTTTACTTTAATAATGGCTTTTGAAACTACTTCTGTTGCTGGTTTTTGTTCCACATTAACAAGTGGAATAGCGGCATCAGGAATATCACTAGTTTTCGTATTGGGTTCAGTGGATGTTGTTGTCGATATAGCTGCAGCTGTAATTGCAGGATGTTGTTCTTGAAAAGAATTCCAGCGAATTGCGAGTGTAAAAAGTACGGCTAATATAGCCGCTACGATAATATTTCTTTGCCAATCCATCTTAGTGACTGCCATTTTTAGGTTGTTGTTGAGGTTTAGGAACGGGATCGATACCGCCATGATGCCAAGGGTGACATTTTATAAGGCGTGAGATAGCTAGATAACAGCCTTTTGTTAACCCATAAGTATCAATCGCTTCTTCTGCATAATATGAACAGGTTGGGTAAAACCGACATTGGTTACCAATCCAGGGGCTTAAAAACAAGCGATAACCATGAATTGATTTTATTGCTAAATGACTCGGTGTTATCCGGCACATTGCTCAGGGCCTTTAGGTGGTTTAATACCTTGGTGATCTATAGCGACTTTTTCCGCACGACGAAGTAGGCGTTGCCATTGCAAGTTAAGCTGCTCAACTAAAGCTGCATTGGCTAAATCGTTCATACCTTTACGGGAGAGCACGATAACATCTATACCTTTCAACTGTTGTTGTTTAACACGAAAAGTTTCGCGAATTAGACGTTTTACGCGATTTCTATCGACAGCGTGACGAATGTGTTTCTTGGCAATGACTAAACCTAATCGCGGATGGCTTAAATTATTGAGTCGTGCAAGAAAAAGAAAGACTTGGTGTGAGGCGCGGAGTGGTGCATCGTCAAAGACGGTTTGAAAATCGCTAGAGTTTAGAAGACGCAAAGACTTGGTAAAAGCTTCATCATGCGTCTGGCTGCTAAAAGCCTGCTTCACTCTAGTGACCTATCAATACGGGGGATTAAACGGTTAACTCTTTACGGCCTTTAGCACGACGACGAGCTAATACTAAACGACCATTTTTAGTCGCCATGCGAGCACGAAAACCGTGTACGCGTGCGCGTTTAAGAGTACTTGGTTGGAATGTTCTTTTCATGAAACTAACCTGTCTATTATGCCAATACGGGTACTAAGTGATCACACGACGTGTGAAAAGAGGCGGGATTTTAAAGAATATATACCCTTAAAGCAAATCTTTTCATGAAATATAATGGATTGTGATAAAAATTAAAAAGATTTGTTAAATATACCAGGTTATTAGCAGCTTATTAAAATTATATTAACAGAGTTATCCACAGTTAATTTAACAATAAAAAAATTCACATAATATCTTTTTATTTATAAGTTATTGAATTATGAAGGGTTTGATAACTAATTCACCATGTCCTCGTAAATCGAAGATTTATTGTGGATAACTAATAGGGATAAGAGTAAACTCTGCTTCCTTAAAAACGTTTAGTTCGATAAGTATTTTAACAGCATTAATGAAGCGCTAATATTAAAATAAAATCTGTTAAATAGAGCTTTAAGCTCGTTTATCAGTCGATAATCCTTGGGAGTTTTTTTTGCTACATTCTGTTTGGAAATTATGTGCATCGAGTTTGCAGGATGAATTGCCGTCGCAGCAATTTAATACCTGGATTAAACCTTTGCAAATTGACGACGCTGCGAATCAGAATGAGTTGCGCTTGTTAGCACCTAATCGTTTCATCAGTAATTGGGTGGAAGAAAAGTTTTTGACGCGTATTAAGGAGCTCGTAGCTAATTTTCAAGATGGTACGCCATTGTCTGTTGTCATTGCTGTTGGTGCTAAGAATAATTTGTCAGCGGTGCTCATGCCTCCGATAGCGTCGCAAACGTTAAACCCCGTTATCAGCGATACATTAATATTAAATAGACAGATTAATAGTATAGAGCGGCCAAACAATAATCAGCCGTCTTCTGCTATTAATAGAATACAAGATCTCCCCCAGCAGAAAATATATCGCCCGCTAGAGGAGCCTGTAAATCAAGGCCCTAACGTTGAAGGGGCACTAAAACACAGTAACTATTTAAATGCGGGCTCTACGTTCACTACTTTTGTTGAAGGTAAATCAAACCAATTAGGTTTAGCTGCAGCGCGCCAGGTGGCTGAAAACCCCGGTGGTGCTTATAATCCGCTGTTTATTTATGGCGGTGTTGGTTTGGGTAAAACCCATCTGATGCAAGCCGTTGGTAATGCCTTAGTTGCTAAAAACCCTAATGCTAAAGTCGTTTATTTGCATTCCGAACGATTCGTAGCAGATATGGTAAAAGCACTGCAATTGAATGCTATCAATGATTTCAAACGTTATTATCGCTCTATGGACGCTTTGTTAATTGATGATATTCAATTCTTCGCAGGTAAGGAGCGCTCGCAAGAAGAGTTTTTTCATACATTCAATTCGCTGCTAGAAGGCGGCCGTCAGATTATCCTTACTTGTGACCGCTTTCCTAAAGAAATCAATGGGTTAGAAGAGCGGTTGAAGTCGCGCTTCGGTTGGGGTCTGACAGTTGCGGTTGAGCCTCCGGAATTGGAAACGCGTGTTGCTATATTAATGAAGAAGGCCGAGCAGGTTGGTATTGATTTATCGCACGAGGCAGCGTTTTTTATTGCTCAGCGAATTCGCGCCAATGTGCGTGATTTAGAAGGAGCACTTAAACGCGTTATCGCCAGCGCAAATTTTACGGGCCGGCCAATTGATGTTGAGTTGGTTCGTGAAGCGTTAAAGGATTTGTTGGCGTTACAAGATAAACAGGTTGGTATTGATAATATTCAACGTGTTGTCAGTGAATATTACAAAATTAAAATGAATGATATGGTTTCCAAGCGGCGCAGTCGATCTGTCGCACGACCGCGTCAGGTCGCGATGGCTTTAGCGAAGGAATTAACTAATCATAGCTTACCTGAAATTGGGGAAGCATTTGGTGGGCGCGATCATACAACGGTGTTGCATGCCTGTCGTAAAATTAAACAATTACAGTTAGAAACCGCGGATATCCGCGAAGACATGAAAAATTTATTACGCTCGCTGACGACTTGATTTATAGATGTTTTAAGTGTTCTTTGTTTTAAATAATTACCTCATAATTCCCGGATGAAACTGCCAAGAGACCATCACATGAAATTTGTCGTATTGCGCGAAGCGCTGCTTAAACCTTTACAATTAGTCGCTGGTGTAGTTGAGCGTCGTCAAACCTTACCCGTGCTGTCAAATGTGCTTATTGTCTTAAATGGCGATCAATTGTCCCTTACTGGCACAGACCTTGAGGTCGAAATCGTTGGTCGTGTGCAATTATCCCAAGCGGGTGAATCTGGTGAAATTACAGTACCTGCACGCAAATTGGTCGATATCTGCAGATCGTTGCAAGATGGTGCAAACATAGAGTTTTTTCAAGAAGATCACCGCATAATTGTTAAATCGGGTCGCAGTCGTTTTACTCTGTCAACTTTGCCGGCTGCAGACTTCCCAAATGTAGAAGATACGCCGGGAAATTTACGTTTCAGTTGTGCTCAGCAAGAAATTAAGCGTTTGATTGAGCGTACGTCCTTTGCGATGGCGCAACAAGATGTGCGTTATTATTTAAATGGTATGTTGTGGGAAGTTCGTCAAGATCAGTTACGTGTTGTGGCAACTGATGGTCACAGAATGGCTATGTGTACCCGCGCGGTTGCTGTAACTACTAACGATGTCACTCAAGCCATTTTGCCGCGTAAGGGTGTTTTGGAATTATTGCGTTTGTTGGATGATTCCACTGCTCAAGTAGAAGTAACCTTAAGTGCAAATAATATTCGCGTGACTTCACCCGACTATACATTTACCTCTAAATTAGTAGACGGTAAGTTTCCAGAATATGAGCGCGTATTGCCGCGTGGTGGTAATAAGGTTGTTATAGGTTCACGCGTAGAGTTGAAGCAGGCTTTTGGGCGTACCGCTATTTTATCGAATGAAAAATACCGCGGCGTACGCTTTTTGTTGTCCGATGGTCTTTTAACAATAGTTGCTAACAACCCTGAGCAAGAAGAAGCAGAAGAGCAAGTTGTTGTAGATTACACCGGTGATAGTTTAGAGGTTGGTTTTAACGTTAGTTATTTACAAGATGTTACTAACGTAATTAATCACGAAAATATCAAGATTACCTTATCTGACTCTAATTCCAGCGCACTATTGGAGGATCCGGATAATGGTGACTCTTTGTACGTTGTTATGCCGATGCGTTTGTAACCCCGCAAGTCTTTGTTGGTCATATGACCTTAAAACGCCTGTTTATTCAAAACCTCCGCAATCTTAACTCGGTCGATATTAATCCATCAGACCGGGTTAATCTGATTTTCGGTGAGAATGGATCTGGCAAAACCAGCGTCCTTGAAGCTATTAATGTGCTGGCCCTTGGCCGATCCTTTCGTAGCCATAAGCACAAGCCGCTTATTCATCATGATCAACTGGAATTCACCGTGTTTGGGAAAGTTAAGGCTGATGATGGCGCAGATGTTCCCATTGGCATTAATCGACAACGCGATGGCTCAGCTAGCTATAAAGCCAATGGAAATCTAGTTCCTTCGGCGGCAGATCTGGCGGTATATCTGCCAATTCAGGTTATTAGTGCCGATACATTTTTACTGCTAGAAGGTGCGCCTAAAGTAAGGCGGCAGTTTATGGATTGGCTAGTGTTTCACGTGGAACCTAAATTCTTTCCGTTATGGAAGGATTGCCAGCGCTGTTTGAAACACCGCAATAGCCTGCTTCGCCGTGATAGAATGCCTAGCAATAATGGAGGGCGCAGTCTTGAATTGGCGTCATGGGATCAAGAATTAGCATTCCTTACTGAGCAGATTGATATCTTGCGCGCTAGATGCGTGGAACAATTTAAAGTATCTTTTTATGATCTGCTTAAGGAATTTATTAGTCTGGATGGCATTTCCATTGATTACTACTGTGGCTGGAATAGCGATAAGCTATTTGCTGAAATTTTGCATGCGGGTTTAGAGCGAGACATTCAACTTGGGTACACCCAGATTGGCGGTCATCGAGCTGACCTACGTATCACCGTAAATGGGCAGGATGCGGCCGAAATATTGTCAAGGGGGCAACAAAAGCTATTGGTTTGTGCCTTAAAGATTGCGCAAGGTTTTGTCTTCTCACAGATGACGGGACGAAAAACTATCTATCTTGTCGATGATTTACCGTCTGAATTAGATGAAAAGAACCGTACCCTGCTGGCAAAATGGTTAGATTCAATGGAGACGCAGGTGTTTATTACCGGCGTTGAACAGGACAGCCTGTTAAGCATTTGGCAAAATATACCAAATGTGGTTACAAAATTGTTTCACGTGGAACAAGGTAGTGTAAAAGAGATAGTAAAAACATTTGTTGAATGAACAACAGATGTAAATGAATAAAAGCAGCGGAGATTCCCAGCTATGTCAGAAGAAAACACCTACGACTCATCCAGCATTCAGGTTCTTAAAGGGTTGGATGCCGTACGTAAACGCCCAGGGATGTATATCGGTGATACAGATGACGGTTCAGGCCTGCACCATATGGTGTTTGAGGTAGTTGATAACTCAATCGATGAAGCATTAGCGGGTCACTGTAATGAGATCAAAGTCATTATCCACCCGGATGAAACTGTATCTGTGGCTGATAATGGTCGCGGTATTCCTACAGACATGCACGAAGAAGGAGTTTCTGCTGCTGAAGTTATCATGACGATTCTTCATGCTGGTGGAAAGTTTGACGATAATACCTATAAAATTTCCGGCGGTCTTCACGGTGTAGGCGTATCTGTAGTAAACGCGCTATCTGAATATTTAAAACTGACAATTCGCCGTGCGGGTAAGATCCACGAGCAAATTTATCGTCACGGTGTACCGGATGAG
>JANYIO010000102.1 GCA_025362015.1 Gammaproteobacteria bacterium
CAACCTACGGGTATGATTTTTATATCAATCAAACTCGATGCAAAATAATTTCCAACACTAACTTGCTACCAAAATACGCCAACATCAAAAATAAAAATCCTGCTAATGTCCAACGAATCGCAGTATTACCGCGCCAACCCAATTTATATTTCCCTATCAACAAAAATGCATATACAAACCAGGCGGCAATTGAAAATACAGTCTTGTGCACCAAATGTTGCGCGAAAATATTTTCCAGAAAGATAAAGCCAGTGACTATTGAGAGCGTTAATAAGATTTCGCCAACGAATACAAATTCAAACAATAATGCCTCCATGGTTTGCAAAGGTGGCAAATAACGCAGGCTGTGTAATCCCGCCTTAGTTTTTAGTTGTCGATTTTGATAGGCCAGGAGCAATGCTTGTAAAGTCGCAATAGTTAATAAGCTGTATGCAAGAATGGATAAGACTACATGACAGGCGAGTTTATAATTGAGTTGTAAAATGGAGCTGTGACTATGACTGAGAAATGCCGCTATGACCGCAAGAGCAGAAAGCGGAAGTAAAAAAATAAATACATTGTGCAGCGGTTTTTTAAAACTGCTGAGTAATACAACGCTATTGATTACCCATAAAATGAGTGAAGAAACAGCAAAAAAGCTCAGCTGGATACCTTCCGGTTTAACACTAATACCGTAAATGGCGACTGCATGAAAGCATAAAGTCAGTGCTATGGCGCGTAACAATACGTTAATGGTTGGTGCGGTTTGTTTGATAACCTGAGTTGCCAGATAGACACCCAAGGCTGCATAGAGGAGTGCGGCGATGATATTGGCAATGATGAAAATCATATTATGCTTGGCTCTACAAAAAAGGACTAAATGATAAGTGGGTGCAGCAAATGATAGTTGAACTCAATTGGAAGTTTGTCATAAGGCCCCAGCAAATGCTATTACTCACTAGTATTTCGTTCGCCTTGAGTTTGTCGCTAGGCTATTTTTGCGGTTATAATCGCGACCATTTTTGCAAATCATCCCCCCTATTAATTTTCCAGTAGTTGATTGAGATAAGTTATGTTTGAAAATCTAACGGACCGTTTATCCCACACACTCCGCAGCATTACCGGCAAAGCTCGCCTGAGCGAAGACAACATCAAAGATGCTTTGCGTGATGTGCGAAAAGCACTGCTTGAGGCGGATGTTGCGTTACCGGTAGTGAAACTATTTATCGACCAGGTACGTAGCCGTGCGCTTGGTCAACAAATCAGCAAAGCGCTTAACCCCGGCCAACAGTTTATTAAAATTGTCGAAAAAGAACTGGTTGAAATGATGGGGCAGGCCAACGAAAGCCTGAATCTTGCGCAGCAGCCACCGGCAATTGTGCTTATGGCGGGCTTGCAAGGGGCAGGTAAAACCACATCGGTTGCCAAGCTGGCAAAGTTTTTAAAAGAGCGCGAGAAGAAAAAAGTCCTCGTAGTTAGTGTGGATATTTATCGCCCTGCAGCAATTCAACAGTTGCAAACATTGGCTGCGGAAGTTGGCGCGGAATTTTTCCCCTCGACCACCGAACAAAAACCAGTTGATATAGCACGTGCCGCCATTGATCACGCCAAACGCCAATTCTTTGATGTGGTGATTGTGGATACTGCTGGTCGTTTGCATATTGACAATGAATTGATGACTGAAATCCAGGATCTACACGCAGCTATTAAGCCAGTGGAAACCCTGTTTGTAATTGATGCGATGATCGGCCAGGATGCCGTGAATACCGCAAAAGCGTTCAACGATGCGCTACCGCTAACCGGTGTAATCCTTACCAAAGCTGATGGTGATGCGCGCGGTGGTGCTGCGTTATCTGTACGCCATATTACTGGCAAGCCGATTAAATTCCTGGGTATGGGCGAGAAAGTAGATGCGCTTGAGCCATTTCATCCGGATCGTATTGCTTCACGTATTCTCGGCATGGGTGATGTGCTCTCCTTGATTGAGCAAGTCGAGCGCACCATCGATAAAGAAAAAGCCGACAAACTGATTAAGAAAGTTAACAAAGGTCAAAAATTTGATCTCGAAGATTTACGAGATCAGTTGCAACAAATGCACAACATGGGCGGTTTAACCTCCATGCTCGACAAGTTGCCAGGCATGGGGAATATGGCGCAAATGGCGCAGTCGTCCAATATGAATAAACAATTCAAAACCATGGAAGCTATTATTGGGTCGATGACGCCCGACGAACGCCGCAACCCGGATGACCTCACCAGCTCACGTAAACGCCGCATTACACTCGGCTCGGGTACACAAATTCAGGATTTAAACCGTTTGTTAAAACAACATAAACAAATGGCAAAAATGATGGGGAAAATGAAAGGGGGCGGTATGGCTAAGATGATGCGTGGTATCGGTGGTGCCTTACCTGGCGGAATGGGCGGCATGCCTCCTGGTGGAATGCCACCACGACGTTAAAATATTTCACACACACCACCAGCGTTAATCATGCTGGTGGTGTTTCATTTTTCTTCACAGATTTAATGATGATGTCGTAGGGTTTGATGATTTCTTCTGTTACGCCTAACGTAATGCCAAATCAGAAAATTCAATCCCTTCCCAACCAAAGCGCATAAAGTTGCGAATATTTTGATGATCAGTGGCATCAGGATTTTGCTGTACATCAATACGATAGTAGTCGCCAAAACATTGTAGTGTTTGCTCTTTTGTCAGATTGTGTAATTGTGCAAAAGAAAATAATTTGCACGATCCAGAATTTTGACCTACCTCATTTTGCAATTCCCCATTACGAAATGCCGTTGCTGTAAATGTGTAATTTGTGTCTATAACCGCAATGGTATCCGCAAATTTAATATCGTTTGGGTTGTTTATTAATGTTTTTAAAAATTCGTTTACTTGCATAACAATCTCATTTTGTAAAAATAATAAGGCATCATTTTAACGTTTAACTCCATATCAAGCCATAATTTAGATGTTTTCTGAGGCTGAGTTTAAGGTAGCTATAAGCGTTAATGTGAGTTATGTTTAAACAATACAATTTGATGTAGGCAGTATGCTCTGATGATGAAAAAGCGCCCCATTTATATCCCGTTTGCCGGCCCGGCACTGCTTGAATCACCATTGTTAAATAAAGGTAGTGCTTTTAGTGAGCGTGAGCGTCAGCAATTTAATTTAGAAGGTTTGCTTCCCTATAAAATAGAAACCATAGCGGAACAAAAGGCGCGCGCCTATCAACAACTCTGTGCGTTTCAAACGGACATCGATAAACATATTTATTTACGTAATATGTTGGATACCAACGAAACCTTGTATTTCCGTTTGGTCGTAGATCATCTGGAAGAAATAATGCCGCTAATTTATACCCCAACTGTGGGGCTCGCCTGCCAGCAATTTTCCAAAATGTATCGCCGCAAACGCGGTTTATATATTGCGTATCCAGATCGCGATCGCGTCGATGAAATGCTGCAAAATGCGACTAAACAAAATGTGAAAGTGATTGTTGTTACCGACGGTGAACGCATTTTAGGTTTGGGCGATCAGGGTATTGGTGGCATGGGTATTCCCATTGGCAAGCTTGCACTTTATACCGCATGTGGGGGCATTAGCCCTGCATATGTTTTACCGGTGATGCTCGATGTGGGAACTAATAATGAATCTCTTCTTAACGACCCAATGTATATGGGTTGGAAGCATCCACGCATTACGGGTGAAGATTATTACACTTTTGTTGACGAGTTTATTCAGGGAGTGAAATTGCGCTGGCCTAAAGCCTTATTACAATTCGAGGATTTTGCACAAGACCATGCAACGCCTTTGTTAAATCGTTATCGCAATCAACTTTGTTGTTTTAACGATGATATTCAAGGCACCGCAGCGGTAACGCTCGGCACACTTTTAGCTGCCTGTACCGCCAAAGGTGAACGCTTGTGCGATCAGAGAATTATGTTTGCTGGTGCAGGCTCTGCCGGAACAGGAATTGCCGAGCATTTGGTGCGCCAAATGATAGATGAAGGTTTAACCGATGCGGAAGCTCATAGCCGAATTTTTCTTGTGAGTAAGGATGGGCTATTGCAAACCAGCTCTAAAGATCTATTCGACTTTCAGAAACCCTTGTGTATACCTGATTCCGTTGTAGCGCAATGGACTTTAACTCATAGCAAAATGGAAGCTGTTATTAATTTGCTCGATGTCGTTGTGAATGCTCAGCCGACAGTATTAATTGGCGTTTCCGGGCAGGCAGGATTGTTTACTAAGAAAATTATTGAGGCTGTGCAAAGTTATTGTGAATATCCTATTGTATTACCGTTATCCAACCCCACATCACAGACAGAGGCGCAACCGGTTGATTTGTTGCGTTGGACTTCGGGTAAAGCGCTCATTGCGACGGGCAGCCCTTTTGCACCAGTAGATATGGGTAGTCGCCATTTTGAAATTGCCCAATGTAACAATAGTTATATATTTCCCGGGTTGGGATTAGGAGTAATTTCCGCAAAAGCGAGATATATAACAGATGCTATGATGATGGCAGCGAGCCGCGCTTTAGCGGGTGCTTCCCCGATCGTCAAAGAAGGTAAGGGAGCTTTACTACCGCCTTTACAAGAGATTCGTGAAGTCAGTAAAATTATCGCATTAGCGGTATTTAAGCAGGCTATTCTTGATGGTGTGGCTATGCCAGTACCAGATGAGTTGATGGTTGAAAAAATAGAGGCAAACTTTTGGCAACCTGAATATCGCGACTATCGGCGGACATCTTTTTAAAAATATGGTACTACTTTTTGTTATGATGATTTAGGCACTGCTGTTGCAAATCCGGGTCTACCTATCATAATGTTTATATGTTGTTGATTTTTGTTAATAAAAATTCTAACTATAATGAGAAAGAGTAGGTTATTGCTATTACTATGGCACCAATATCGCTTTATACTTTCGACCCTATGAGCGTTGTAAGTAAATTGTGTAATCCGCTCTATGTTCGCCTTGTAATGTTTAGATTTAATGAATTTGTTGTAACGCAAAAAGCAAAGAAAGTATGTAAGTGTGGGTGTGTAGTCAGGATTTTAGTGATCATTTATTTAATGAAAACCAGACGACCGAACAGCAACCTGCTATAATCCAAAATGTGATTTAAATGAAATATGCGCCACCTTCACTATCGTTTTTAAGGCAACTAATGCAGAATAGACATTGCGTAGTTATTAGCTTTAAAAAAGTTAAGTGATTGTTTAACGAGTTGTTTGAATAATTAGCTGGTTGCTTGAATAAATTGTAAGCTAGGTCAAAATTGATTGGGTACTATATAATTCATTTAACCATATTGAGTCCTGAACACATTTTCCTTTGTGAGCAGAACATTAGATGTGCTTTCTTTTGAGGTGGCACGTGATCTTTAACTGTATATCTTATCGAGATGTTCAAAAAAGGACTGCATGATGGATTTTTCTTCTGCACAGAAATATTTATTAAGTAAAAACCGATCGGTGCAAACCTTTCCTGTAGATCCGAATGTCGGGGTTTACAAAGTTTGCCATAAAATGTTTGCAACGCTCACATCGGGCGTGGCTTTCGCACGCATTAATTTAAAGTGTGATCCTGAGCTTGCGTTGGAATTGCGTGCGCAATATGACGCTATTCAGCCTGGCTATCAGATGAACAAGAAGCATTGGAACACCGTTATTTTTGATGATAGTGTTCCTGATGAGGAAATTTATGACATGATCGATCATTCGTATAATTTAATCGTCAGTAACTTGCCTGATGCAGAGCGCGAACAACTGCTAAAAAATGCCTGATTCTTTGCTTAATTCTCCGCTATCTAAAGCTGCTACCCACCTCGATGTGGGGGCACGATTAAAAATAGTCCGCGAACAAAATGGTTTGTCACAAAGGGAACTGGCAAAAAGATCAAGTGTTCCTCACAGTAGTATTTCTATGATAGAGCAGGGGCAAAATAGCCCTTCAATCAATTCTCTTGAAAAAATTCTTAGTGGCATTCCAATGACTTTGGCGCAATTTTTTGTTTGCGACCCTGATTATTCGAGCCAAATTGTTTATCGTTCCGGCGAGCTGACTATTAACCAGGAACAAGTGCCTGGCATAATTGTCCACAAGATCCCGCATAAAAACCCCGCGCTGAAATTGCAGTTTCAAAAAATTGTTTTAAGTGCAGGTGCTGATACAGGCGCCACTCCTTTAATATCAAGTCAACATCTCAGTGGCTTTATTATTTCCGGCCAGCTTGAACTAACCGCTAATATGCAAGTTTCCAGCTTAAAATCGGATGATGCATTCACTCTTTCCGCTAAGCATGCATATCGTTTGCGAAACTTATCCAGTACAGAAAACTGTGTTTTACTTGTTTGTGAAGCTTAACTGAATCACTCATCACTTTTTTAGCCAACCTCTCTCTTAGCCTGCTACACTTATCCTTGAATTTTACTCAAATCTCTAAGAGAAATTGCTTATGTTTCAAGGAAAAACACTATCCCTAGTTAAACATGCCGATGCAGTTGTTGAATTAATTTTTGATCTGCAAGGCGAATCGGTTAATAAATTTAATCTCCTGGCAGTTGCCGAATTAGAGCAAGCTTTGGGTTTGCTTGAACAAACAAAAGGCATTAACGGCTTACTGGTCACCAGCGCTAAAGAAGTGTTTATTGTGGGCGCGGATGTGATGGAATTTGGCGCTGTTTTCGCAGCCGGCCCGGAACAAATTATTGGCCACCTTGCCAACAATAATCGTAACAATTGTCGTCTGGAAGACTTACCTTTTCCAACAGTTGTTGCTATTAATGGAATCGCTTTAGGAGGAGGCCTGGAGTTTTGTTTGGCCTGTGATTACCGTATTGCGAGTACAAGCGCTACCAAAATCGGCTTGCCCGAAACCAAATTAGGCATCATCCCAGGCTGGGGTGGAACCGTACGATTGCCGCGTGTAGCGGGATTAGATACAGCGGTCGAATGGATAGCTGCAGGCAAAGAAAATACCGCCGAACAAGCGCTTGCTGCGCATGTGGTTGATGCCGTAGTAGAACCAGCAAAGCTGCGCGAAGCTGCGCTGTTCACATTGAGTGAAGCGATTAAGGGTAAGTTTAACTATCAAGCACGCCGTGCGCAGAAAAAAGCACCTCTCCAATTGAATATTATGGAATCAATGCTGGCGTTTGAAACATCAAAAGCCTTTGTTGGCGCTCAAGCAGGACGCAATTATCCTGCTCCGGTAACGGCCATCAAAGCTATGCAAAAAGCCGCTGATAAAGGCCGCGATGAAGCATTACAAATTGAAGCCGAAGCCTTTGCCAAAATGGCACAAACACCAGCGGCTCAGTCATTGGTTGGACTTTTTATCAGTGAGCAATTGCTCAGTAAAAAAGCCAAAGGTTGGGAGAAAAAAGCCGACAAAAAAATCGCTCGTGCAGCGGTGTTAGGTGCGGGGATTATGGGTGGTGGTATAGCCTATCAATCAGCGTCGCGTGGCGTGCCTATTAAAATGAAAGACATTGCCCAAAAGGGTATAGATTTAGGCTTAGCTGAAGCCAATAAATTATTAAGTAAACGCGTAGACCGCAAAAAAATGACTGCCAGTGAAATGGGCGATGTGCTTAATCGCATTGAACCTGCACTCACTTATGATGGCTTTGACCAAATTGATATTGTGGTAGAAGCCGTTGTTGAAAATCCTAAAGTAAAACGTAGTGTTCTGGCTGAAGCAGAAACTAAAGTCAGTGCAGACACTGTGATCGCTTCCAACACGTCCACGATTTCGATTACTTATCTTGCAGAAGCGTTACAGCGCCCGGAAAATTTTTGCGGAATGCACTTTTTTAATCCGGTTCATATGATGCCGCTGGTAGAAGTTATTCGCGGTATTAAAACTTCCGACAACGCGATTGCTCGCACTGTTGCTTACGCAAATACTATGGGCAAAAAAGCTATTGTGGTGAAAGACTGCCCGGGTTTTCTTGTTAACCGCGTATTGTTTCCTTATTTGGCTGGGTTTGCCATGCTGATTCGCGATGGGGTGGATTATCAACGCATCGATAAGTTAATGGAAACCTGGGGCTGGCCTATGGGGCCTGCATATTTGATCGATGTCGTGGGTATTGATACGGCGGTTCATGCTGAAAAAGTGATGGCCGATGGTTTTCCAGATCGTATGCAACGCAGTTTTACTTCTTGTACTGACGCACTTTTTGCAGCAAATCGTTTAGGTCAAAAAACTGAAAAAGGTTTTTACAATTATGCGTTGGATAAAAAAGGCAAGCTAGCAAAAGCAGCAAGCCCGGAAGCGCTGGAGATCATTAAACCGACCGTCATTAACAATATCGAAATTAGCGATGAAGATATTGTTGCCCGCATGATGGTGCCAATGGCTACTGAGCTAGCGCGCTGTTTGGAGGAAGGAATTGTTGAGACTGCTGCTGAAGCAGATATGGCCTTGGTCTATGGTACTGGTTTCCCCCCATTCCGTGGTGGTGTATTCCGTTGGATAGATTCAATTGGTGCACAAGCTTTCTGTGATATGGCAGCCAAATTCAGCCAGCTAGGCGCACTCTACGTACCGCCTGCGAGCTTGAAAGCAAAAGCGGCTAACAATCAAACCTTTTACGGCTAAGGCTACGGAGAACAAGAATGAGTTTACAACCAAGAGATGCCGTCATTGTTGATTACGCCCGCAGCGCCATGGGTCGCTCAAAAAATGGCTGCTTTCGCAACGTGCGTGCAGACGACATATCTGCCGCTATCATCAAAGGCCTATTGGCTAGAAATACCGCATTAGATCCAGCGACCATTGACGATATGCTGTGGGGTTGTGTCATGCAGCGCGAAGAGCAAGCCTTCAACATAGCGCGCAACATATTATTGTTAGCGGGGTTGCCGCACACAGTGCCAGCACAAACGATTAACCGTTTGTGTGGGTCATCCATGTCTGCGTTACATACCGCGACAGCAAATATCCGTGCCAATTTGGGCGACGTTTATTTGATCGGCGGAGTAGAGCACATGGGGCATTTACCCATGTATGAATCTGTCAGTATCAACCCACTGTTAGGGCTTTCTGTCGCTAAAGCGGCTGGCAATATGGGTATGACGGCAGAATATTTGGCCTTATTGCACGGTGTTAATCGCCAACAGATGGACGAGTTCAGTGCTCGCTCACACCAGTTGGCAGCTAAGGCGCGTGCAGAAGGTCGCTTTGATCGTGAAATTATCGCGGTTGAAGGCCATAACGCCCATGGCTTTATGGTGATGGTGGATCAAGATGAAACCATCCGTCCCGAAACAACGGTAGAGGCATTAAGTAAATTACCACCAGTATTTGACCCCAAAAATGGTCAAGTGACTGCAGGTAGCTCGTCGCAGCTTTCAGATGGCGCTTCCGTAATGCTGGTAATGTCCGCAGAGCGCGCTCAAGCGCTGGGCCTCAAACCTATCGCTAAAGTTGTTTCACTAGGTATTGCAGGAGTTGACCCCTCGATCATGGGTTATGGCCCCGTGCCTTCTACTGAAAAAGCACTGAAAGCTGCTGGTTTGAGTATGAATGATATTCAAGTCGTAGAATTAAATGAAGCCTTTGCGGCGCAAGCTTTGCCGGTGTTAAAAGATTTAAAATTGCTTGATGTTATGAATGACAAAGTCAATCTTAACGGTGGTGCTATAGCGCTTGGCCATCCATTTGGTTGTTCTGGCACACGGATTACGGGTTCATTGTTAACGGTGATGAAAGAAAAAGATGCCACATTGGGTGTTTCAACCATGTGCATAGGTTTAGGGCAAGGGATTACTACGGTGATTGAACGTTTAAACTAAGCGTCTAAACCTAAGCTTCTAAACCTAAATTACCTGTTTCTTTGAAAATAAAAACTCGGCTTCGGTCGAGTTTTTATTTTCTGATAAACTGCTTCTAGCACCTAGCACCTAGCACCTAGCACATAAAAATTATCACACAGAATGAGTTGTCGTTTTGATTATTTATTTTTCTGAAAATCCTGAAGCCACTATTCGTGAACAACAAAGCAAGTTGTTGACGAAAAGCCATCTTGATCATGCATTTGCAATTCATTTTAACTTTCTGCAATATTATTTGGCTGAGCCGAAGGCAATTGAATTACTAGCATTGGTTTACCTTACAAAAAATAATTCTGATATTCATGTTTCAGCGGCAATTTTTTTATTTAACGAACCGCTAAAGCATGCAGTGGAATCGTTAAGCAATAACTTTTCTGCACTACAATTATTTGCACAGCAACAACAGGCACCTTGGCTAAATTTATCGGCGCCACTCACGCTAGAGCCCGTTAAAATTCCCAAGCCGTGGGGGCAAGAAATTTGGTATACCGGGATTGAAGCACGCGGGCAATCCAATGTTATCGCACAGGGTTTTACTACACCACTGCCATGGGTATTGGCATTAATGCCAGAATATTTAGCGGCTGGCTTAGATAAAAAAATAATCCTATTGAAAACTCTCGATCCTTTACCCGATGAAGTTCGCGGTGACTTGTATTTTGAGTTGCATGAACAAAAGCAAGAAGTTTATATCGTTACTCATGTTGATGAACGAGCATGGAAAAATAATATTGGTGCTATTCGCTTAGGTTTTAGTGACATTATTCGCGCGCAATACGATAACGATGAGCAATTTAAAGCGGCTTATTTAAATGCTGTAAAAACTTACGAAAAGATTCGCCGAGCTATTGATGGCTTAGCTGATGGTGATGGCTCAACTGATGGCTTAACTAATGGTACAGTTGATGGCACAACTAATAGCACAACTGTAAACCAGTGTCCGCCTGAGTTAGTGAAACAAGAGCAGCAAGCGCGTGAGTACATGAACAGTTTTTCTGCTGTTCATCCGCTGCAAGTAGGCGATGTAGTAAAAGTACCCTGTTATGTACCCCATGCCTTACAGCATGGCGTACGCACATTAGAATTTCAAACGCCGGTTTACGAGCGAAAAATTTTATCCTTCGCGCAAAAAGTATTAACACAATCCCATTGGGATACAGAAGACGCATTAGCAAAAGCTTTATGTAATACTCCCGAGCAAAAAGCACATTTAGTATTATTTGTTACGGAAAATGAAAGTATAAAAGTAGAAGAAATTGTCAGCTTTGATGATTTTCGTGTAGTGCGGATCAGCCTTGCTGCATATACAACCTATTCACTGCCCGCACAAAATAGTTATGGCCTAATTATGCCTATCGCTAATTCATGCAAAGTGTTATCGGCAACTCTAGAACTTAATATCATTGCAGAAACAGCCACGTTTATACCACACACTTTAATGTCAAATACACGTGAATCATTGTGGTTAAGTGCGGGTGAGGCAGCTGTGCAAATATTAATTGCAACCGTTATTAATCATTAGGATTTTCTGACAAATTAACAATTTGGTTTCTTCACGTCCTGACAGTCTGCACATTTCGCTTTATTTATCCCGCCGCCAACCATTCTGCAATGATTAAAACAATATTGCGCATTTAAATAGTCGCGCTTTTGCTGTGTGCAAGTTTCAGATTCTTTGGGTAGCGAATTAGGTATTTTAACCGCTGTAGCAGTGTTGTTACTGTCGCTAGGGGTAACATTAGTAGGCTGTACAGCTGGAACAGTGTTGATTGCTTTTGTGTCGACTTCTTTGCCTTGCGAAATATATTCTGGAGGAATTTCATCGCCAAAATGTTTATGCCCTTGCTTATCTGTCCAGGTATAAGTTTCAGCATAAGACAATGCCGCACTGCAGGTTATAGCCAATAATAAAAAATGTAGGAAACGTCTAGTTTGCATAATAGTATTCTCAACTTGATGTACTAACGGGTACAAATAAAGAATACTGTTTGATTTAAAACCGTATGAGGCATGGATGCCGATTCGAGCCTACACGGAAGTATTCACGGCGTGTTTTAAATTGAACAGTATTCTTTGTAAGTAACTCATTAGTAAGTATTATAAAAAATTCACCGATCCTATTTGGTATAGACATATTGGGGTAGGCATATATTAGTCACAAAAATTCTTGAATCATTGCTAAGTATTGCGGATTTTCCGCTATGGTGTTATGGGATGTATTTGCTATAACTTTTAACGACACCGTACTGTGTTTAAAATGAGAATGCAATAATAGTGTTTGTTCGCGTGGTATAACGGTATCATTTTGTGCGGCAATAATTAATGTTGGTACATTAATCTTAGGTGCATAGCGCCATGATTCGTATTTATCTTCTAGCAACCATTTAATGGGAGTGAACGGGAATTGCGAGTTAGCAAGTTCGAGCAAGCTATTATAAGGTGTTACCAACACTAACTTTGCTGCAGGCCGCAAACTTGCTACATGTACAGCAATCCCACTGCCTAAACTGCGCCCAAGAATGGTAACCTGGTGGTGTTCTGCATATGCCTTGTCAAAAAGAGCAAGCGCATCATTTATTAACGCCACTTCTGAAGATTTCCCCGCACTTCCACCAAAACCTCTGTAGTGAAGTAAATAGAGCGCGTGATCTGGAAAGGCAGATGAAAAATCAGGTAAATTTAAGGAGACATCTTCAGCGTTACCGCCAAAATAAATAAGTGCTTTGTCGCCATTATGCGGGCGTATTGATACCAGCACATTACCCTCGGCAATAGGTAATTTTAGATTCACTTCGTTCGTTAAAATAATCCTGGTTTGTGGAAAATAAATTAACGAACGTTGAAAAATAAATAACCCCAGGCAGAGTAGCCCATAAATAACAGCAAATAGCATTACTAATCGAATAGCTATACTCATAAACCTTTCCATCTTTAATTTATCTATCTTCAAGCTATCTATCTGCCTATCCGTCTATTTTCAACCTATTCGTCTTCAACTGCAGTTAAAATTAATTTATCGCAATAATTAAGGCATACATAACATATTGCGAACAGAAAAATTTTCCAGGACTACGTACTGCTATTTTCATCAAGCAGCCATGCTGTTTTCCAATATTTTTTCATAAATATTTTCATAAAGTTTGGCGCTTTTCTCCCAAGAGAAATCCTGCTTCATTGCGTTAATTTGCAATTTTTTCCATTTCTCGGGGTGTTGGTAGCACGCGAGCGCACGTTTAATTGCCTGATGTAAATCTTCAGCGGTTGCTTTGGTGAAAACAAAACCATTGCTTATATCATTAATTTCATTTTCTACAGCTTGGCTATTTTGTACAGCTTCAATTACCGTATCGCGCAAACCGCCAACTACATGTACAACAGGTAAGGTGCCATAACGCAAACTATAAATTTGATTTAGACCACAAGGTTCAAAGATGGATGGCATTAAAAAAATATCGGCGCTAGCTTCTATTTGATGAGCGAAATCTTCGTTGTAACCTAAGGTCACCGAAACTTTATTAGGGTGCTGTTGTGCAATCTTTGTTAAGGCTTGTTCATAACTGTCAAAACCACTCCCTAAAACAACTAACTGACAATCCAACATTAATAGTTGATTCATTTGTTCGAGTAATAAATCCACGCCTTTTTGTTCCACCAAGCGGCCGATAAAGCCCAGCATGGGAATTGTCTCGCTCACTGGCAAACCTAATTGCGCTTGTAAATGAGTTTTGTTTTTTACTTTTTGATTGATAGTACGGCGATTATAATTATGGTGAATTAATTTATCAGCGCCGGGATTCCATTCATCCATATCTATGCCATTTAAAATTCCGCTTAAATCTTTAGCGCGAAAACGTAATAAACCATCCAGCCCACAACCAAACTCCGGGCTTTTAATTTCTTGAGCATAGCTTGGGCTTACAGTAGTAACAGCATCGGCAAAAGCGAGGCCGCCTTTAAGGAAAGACATTTGCCCATAAAATTCTAATTTTTCATGATGCCAATAATCTTGCGGAAAACCCATTTCAGCAAAAGCTTGATGCGAAAATAATCCACGGTAAGCCATATTGTGAATGGTGAAAATGGTTGCTGGCTTGGTTGCTGGCACAAGCGCGGTAGCTTGTGTTAAAAGCGCAGGCACTAAACCAGTTTGCCAATCATTACAATGCACGACATCTGGTTGCCAATCGATGTTAGCTTGATTGAGTGCAATAGCTTCTGCCACTTTAGCAAAGAGAAAAAAACGCCAGTGATTATCGTCCCAATCATTTCCATCTGGATTACAGTAGGGGTTGCCATCACGCTCAGAAAACTGTGGTATATCGACAAGCAACACCGTCACGCGTGAACCAGGTAAGCGCGTTTGCAATATACTTATATCCTGGCCATGTATGGGTAATTGCGTTAATTTTTTTAGGCCAGCCGCATCTGCTTTTATTAATACACTCGCGTAAGCAGGCAATAAAATTTTTATATCATGACCTAGTTTTAATAATGCTCGTGGCAGGCTGCCGGCAACATCGGCGAGCCCTCCTGTTTTAATCAGTGGATGTGCTTCACTGGTAACAAATAAAATTTTTCTCATTTGAAATTCCTGTAGACATTAGTTGCACTCTAATAAAATAAGCTTCACGTGAATAAAATAAGTTGTACTTTTAATACAATCAGTTGCGCCTTAATAAAATAAGTTTCACGTGAACAAATTCAGTTGCACTTTAATAAAATCGCGCCCAGTGGCGGTAGTGTTAACTCAATGGATTGCGCGTGCCCCATCCAACTAATCGGCGACGACGGTATTTCTGCAGGATTACCCATATTCGTCCCAGCATAATAATTGGAATCCGAATTGAAAATTTCGTGATAAGTCCCCGCAATAGGTACGCCAAGGCGATAATTTTCACGCGGTGTCGGTGTAAAATTTAAGATAACCAACGTTGATCCTTTACTGCCTTTGCGCAAATAACTAATCACGGATTGAGTTGAATCATTACAATCAACCCATTCATAACCATCTGACTGAAAATTGCGTTCATAAAGTGATGGTAGTGTGGTGTAAAGTTTATTGAGATCTTTCACCAATGTTTGCAAGCCAGTATGAAACTCGCCTTCGCCAAGCAAATGCCAATCTAGCGATTTTTTATGTGCCCATTCATCCCACTGGCCAAATTCGCTGCCCATAAATAATAATTTTGTACCGGGGTAGGTATAAAGGTAAGTGTAAAGCAAACGTAAGTTGGCAAATTTTTGCCACATATCTCCCGGCATTTTATTAATCATACTGCCTTTGCCGTGAACCACTTCATCGTGCGAAAAAGGCAGTTGAAAATTTTCGGTAAAGGCGTACATCATGCCGAAGGTTAATTGGTTGTGTTGATATTGACGATAAATTGGATCTTTACTGATGTATTGAAGCGTATCGTGCATCCAGCCCATATTCCATTTCATGGAGAAGCCCAAGCCACCCACCCAGGTAGGACGCGTAACTTGCGGCCATGCGGTCGACTCTTCAGCAATTACTATAGTGCCCGGGTGTTGCCCGTGACAAAGCACATTAAGCTGGCTTAAAAATGCCATGGCTTCAAGGTTTTCATTACCACCATAAATATTCGGAATCCAGTCACCATCTTCGCGTGAGTAATCCAGGTGCAACATAGAAGCTACTGCATCAACACGTAAACCGTCTATGTGAAATTCTTTGAGCCAAAATAAAGCATTGGCGAGCAAAAAATTGCGCACTTCATTGCGCCCATAGTTATAAATCAGTGTGCCCCAATCGCGGTGTTCGCCCAAACGTGGGTCTTCGTGCTCATAAAGTGCACTGCCATCAAAGCGGGCAAGGGCAAATGCATCTTTAGGAAAGTGCGCGGGAACCCAATCGAGAATAATGCCAATACCATTTTGGTGCAGGTGATCAACGAAATAACGAAAGTCGTCCGGCGAGCCAAAACGGCTTGTAGGCGCGTAATAGCCGGTAGTTTGATAGCCCCATGAGTCATCAAACGGATGCTCTGTAATCGGGAGAATTTCAATGTGGGTAAAGCCCATAGTCCGTACATATTCAGCGAGCTGATGAGCTAACTCGCGATAAGATAAAAATTGATTGTCATCACCTTTGCGCCATGACGATAGATGCACTTCGTATACGGAAAAGGGCGAGTGCTGCCAATCCCACTTAGCTCGCGCTGTCATCCAATTGCTGTCTCGCCATTTGTATGCGGTAGGCGCGGTCACAATAGATGAAGTTTTAGGGCGCAATTCAAATGCCTGGCCATAGGGATCCGCTTTCGCAAACACATCGCGGGTATTGCGATTACGAATTTCATATTTATAAAATGAGCCAACGGGTAAGCCGGGAATAAATATTTCCCATAGACCGCTGCCACCGCGTACTCGCATTGGGTGGTGACGACCGTCCCATTCGTTGAAATCACCAACGATGCTAATGCGTTCAGCACTCGGTGCCCATGTTGCAAACAAAACACCATCAATACCATCGACTTGATGTTGGTGGGCACCCAACACTTCATAAATGTTCCAGTGTTGCCCTTCATTGAACAAGTGAATATCCAATTCGCCCAGTTGTGGGGCGAAAGAGTAAGGGTCATATTCAGTGTGTAAATTATTATGACGGTCAAGCCACTCAACTTGATAATGCTCTTGTGTCGATTTAGCTAAGCCATACCACTCAAAAAAATCAGTGCCTTCAATGCGCTGTAAATTATGTTTCACCTGTTTGAATAGTAAGGCTGCGGAGCGGGCGCCGGGTAAAAAAACTCTTAATACCGTGTCGGCAATAAGTGTATTTTCTTTGAGTGGATGCCTGCCTAAAACCTCAAACGGGTCGTGGTGTGTGGCTGCAATAATACGCAGGAGATCATTAGGCAAAGGTTGATCTTGCTTGGCACTGAGCATGCAAATTTTCCTATAAAGTTAAGGTAAGCAACATAAGGTTAACTGAAAAAGCTTAGGTTAGGTGAAACCCTTGAGTTTGGCACCTAAATCATAATTCGTAAAATAGTTAATGAGACCACTTTATTAAAGCGGAAAAATTCAAGGCTAAAGTAAAACATAGTGATGACCTAAAGTAGAGCAAAAATATTTTGCACAAACGAAATATTTGCAGATTCAATGCCAGCATTACAGATACAATAGAAAATACTTTTACAAAGGAGTAATAATTCTTGATAATAAAATTTAACAAGTAGATGTTTTTCGTTTGGCATTGATATTGCTCAATGAAAATTTAAAGACTAATTGTCAGTATAAACCTGCCACTAAACATAAACCTACTACTAAACCAAAAGGAAAACGCTGTAAAATGAGTACTAATAAAACTTCTGGTCGCTTCGTTAGCCGTTTAACACAAAAAACCCTGGCACTTATTTTGGCGGGAGGCCGCGGTTCACGTCTTCATCATCTTACTAATTGGCGCGCAAAACCGGCTGTACATTTTGGCGGAAAATTCCGCATTATAGATTTTCCATTATCCAATTGCGTTAACTCTGGAATTCGTCGTGTTAGCGTACTCACGCAATATAAATCTCACTCGCTGGATCGTCATATTCAACGTGGCTGGGGGTTTCTCGGTGGTGAGTTAGGTGAGTTTGTGGAGTTATTACCAGCACAACAACGCCTCGATGAATCCTGGTATGTTGGTACCGCCGATGCCGTTTTGCAAAATCTCGATATTATAGATCGCCATAATCCTGAATATGTGTTGATTCTTGCCGGTGATCACATTTATAAAATGGATTACGGCACCATGATTGCGGCGCATGTTGAACGCGGTGCCGATATCACTGTTGGTTGCATTGAGGTGCCACTCGATATCGCTCATGCATTTGGTGTTATGGATATTGATCAAGATAATCGTATTGTGCGTTTTACCGAAAAGCCGGCAAAGCCTGAGCATATGCCCGGCAAACCGGATAAAGCACTTGCCTCGATGGGCATCTATGTTTTTAGCACTAAAGTGCTTTTCAGTGAATTATTAAAAGATCAAAAAAATCCAGACTCATCACACGATTTTGGTAAAGATATTATTCCCGCGATGATTAAATCGCATCGCGTTACCGCATTTCCTTTCCGTGATCCTATCAATGGCGGCGATGGTTATTGGCGCGACGTAGGTACTGTTGATGCGTTGTGGGAAGCTAACCTTGAGTTAACCAGCGTGACGCCTGAATTAGATTTGTACGACGCTGAATGGCCAATCTGGACGCATCAAGAACAAGTTGCTCCTGCAAAATTTGTATTTGATGACGATGGCCGTCGTGGTTATGCAGTGGATTCACTAATTGCCGGAGGCTGTATTGTTTCCGGGTCAACAGTGCGTCACTCATTGCTCTTCCCGCGTGTGCGTGTGCATTCTTATTGCGAGATTAGCGATTCAGTGCTTTTTCCCAGTGTTGAAGTGGGTCGCAACTGCAAAATTCGTAAAGCGTTAATTGATCGACGCTGTAAAATTCCTGAAGGAACTGTTATCGGTTACGACAACGAAGCCGATCGAAAACGATTTTTTGTCTCCCCCAAAGGCGTTGTTTTAGTAACTCCTGAAATGTTAGGTTATGTTGACTGAGGCGAGTTCAAATTGACTGAGGAGAATTCCATGCCTGCTAGTAACAAAATGAAAGTTGTATTTTGTTGGCATATGCATCAGCCAGATTATCGCAATATTATGACTGGGGAATATTATTTTCCCTGGACATATCTTCATGCTCTTAAAGATTATGTTGATATGGTTGCGCATTTGGAAGCACAACCTAAAGCGCGTGCCGTATTTAATTTCGCGCCAATTTTGTTAGAACAGTTGGATGACTATGGCCAACAAATTAACCAGTACTTCAATACTCATGAGACGATTAAAGATGCCGTGTTAGCATCACTTGTTGCAACAAATCTTCCTGTTGCCGGGAGCCTCGCATACACAGAGCTTGCGAAAAAATATTTACGTGCAAATCGCGAGCGCATGATTGAGCGTTTTCCTATTTATCGTGAATTAGCCGACACCGTTGATTCACTCAACGAAAAACCTTGGCTAGCACAATATCTTAATGAACAGTTTTTAATTGATTTATGTTTCTGGTATCACTTAAGTTGGCTAGGCGAAACTTTGCGCCGCACCGATGTGCATGTGCAAGCATGGCAAAATAAAGGCCGTGGATTCTCTCAGCAAGATAGAACACATTTGTTGCAAATTATTGGCGAGCAAATTCGTTCCATCGGCCCGCGCTATAAAGCGCTTTACGATAAAAATCAAATTGAAATGTGCATGAGCCCTTATGCACATCCGATTGTGCCTTTGTTGCTGGATATTAATTCTGCACGTCAGGCATGGCCTAATGCAACCCTTCCTATTTCAACCCATTATGCCGGCGGCACAGCGCGTGCTAAATGGCATTTAACGGAAGGAATAAAAACCTTTAAGCATTATTTTGGTCATAGCCCACGTGGTTGCTGGCCATCTGAAGGCGGCCTGAGTGATGACACCTTGGTGCTATTAAAAGAAGCGGGTTTTGAGTGGACTGCTACGGGCGATTCAGTGTTGCGCAATAGCTTGAAACATGCCGACAACAAAATTGTTGCAGCCGAATTGGACGTTAAAAAATCTTGCTTGCATCGTTCATACGACTTTGCCAATAGCCATATTAATTGTTTCTTTCGCGATGATGGCTTGTCAGATTTAATTGGTTTCAAATATGCTACCTGGCATGCAGAAGATGCCGTGGGTGATTTAATAAATCACATGGTGAAAATTGCAGATGCTTGCGATAACCCAAAAAATTCAGTTATTTCCGTGATAATGGATGGTGAAAATGCGTGGGAATATTTTCCAGAAAATGCTTACTATTTTTTAGAATCTTTGTATCGCCGTATTGGCGAACATCCGCAGCTTGAATTAACGACCTACAGTGAATTAATCAGCCTTCAACAACCAGAGTCTTTAGCCATGTCGCATTTAGTTGCAGGTAGCTGGGTATACGGCACCTTCTCTACATGGATTGGCGATAAAGATAAAAATCGCGGTTGGGATATGTTGTGTGAAGCAAAATTAGCAACCGATTTGGCGCTATCTGCACACAAATTCAAACCTGATCATTTGGCACAAATTGAAAAGCAATTAGCGTTATGTGAAGGCTCGGATTGGTTTTGGTGGTTTGGCGACTATAACCCCTCGCAAAGTGTTAGTGATTTCGAATTTTTATATCGCCAACATTTAAAAAATTTGTATCAGCTTATTAACGTACCGGCACCAGAATATTTGAATGCTGTTATCAGCGTCGGTGGTGGTGGCTCACCTGCTACAGGGGGTGTTATGCGTCAGGGGCATGAGATCATTACTGAGAAACCTGAATATACAAATTCATAACTCAATAAATAGTTTATTACCAACAAACCATGAAAAAATTGTATGCATAAATAAATCACTAAAACCAAAGGGGAGAACTCTTCTACTTATGCAAAAAAATATGGCGGCTATTTCACCCCTTTTTTTAACCCGACGTGCAGGTGTCTTGCTGCATCCAACATCGCTGCCGAATGAACAAACTTTCTCGCATCCAGATTCTATTGCTCAATTACATGGCACACTCGGAAAAGATGCCTATACTTTTATTGATTTTTTAGCAGCTTCAGGCATTAGTATTTGGCAAATGTTACCGACAGGGCCTACGCATGCTGATCTATCGCCCTATCAGTCATTATCATCACACGCTGGCAATCCTGAATTAATTAGTATTGACTGGTTGATCGAAAAAAATTGGGTAACACCAAAAAGTAAATGGAATTCTGCCGGAGCCATCACCGAAAACATAAGTGCAAAAATGCATAAGATTCGTGCTGAATGTGCAATTCAATTTTATGCGCTAATTGCAAGCGAGCAGGGCAAAGAGCTGTCAGAAAAATTCAACCAGTTTCGCAAGGAAAACCTTTATTGGCTAGATGATTTTGTATTATTTATGGCACTGCGTAAATACTTTGATAATTGCCCCTGGAATCAGTGGCCTGAAGCAGTAAAAAAGCGCAGCCCTGAAGCTTTACAAGCTTATGATGAAACGCTTAAATCTGAAATTGCACTTTTTACTTTTGAACAATTTGCTTATTCGCAACAATGGCAACAATTGCGTCATTATGCGACAGAAAAAAATATTGCATTGTTTGGTGATATCCCTATTTTTGTTGCGCATGACAGTGCCGATGTATGGGCGGCGCAAGAATTTTTTAATTTAGATGCTGAAGGAAATGCACTGACTGTAGCGGGTGTACCACCCGATTATTTTTCAGAAACAGGGCAGCACTGGGGTAATCCACATTACAACTGGCGGGCGATGGAGGAAAGTGGTTTTAGTTGGTGGTTGGCGCGCTTGCGCTCACAACTCAATCAGTTTGATTTAATTCGTATTGACCATTTTCGTGGCTTTGAAGCATTTTGGGAGATTTCTGGAGAAAGTAAGGATGCGCGGAACGGCACATGGGTTAAGGCGCCAGGAGAAGCTTTTCTAAAGGCTTGTTTTGCAGAATTTCCATCTTTGCCTTTAGTTGCAGAAAACCTGGGAGTGATAACGGCAGAAGTTGAAGCACTACGGCATCAATTTAATTTGCCGGGCATGTTAGTGCTACAGTTTGCATTTGATGGCAATATGAAAAATCCTCATTTGCCGCACAATCACTCACATAGTGATGTTATTTATACCGGTACACATGACAACGATACTACCCTCGGTTGGTATCAAACACTTTCAGAACAACAGCAACAGTTAGTTGAAGATTATCTATGTGGCAGCAAACAAACTATGCCGTGGTTATTAATTGATGCGGCACTTGCATCGGTAGCGCCCATGGCAATTATTCCGTTACAAGATATTTTAATGTTGGATGGCAAGCATCGTATGAATATGCCTGGCACTATCGGCAAGAATTGGATGTGGCAATTTAACTGGCGACAATTGCCAGAGGATTTAAGTGGTAAGTTGTATACACGTTTAGCTCGTTACGATCGTTTAAGTTAAATAACCGTCATTATCTAGGGGGTTGTATGGAACATAGATACACAGAACGTTATGTGAGTGATTTAAGTGTTTTGATTTATCAAGATAAATTGCCAGTCGCCATTGGTCGCATCAAAAATGGTAGCCGATTAGGCATTTTTATTGAAACAGATTTTGCAAATATTGATTGCGAACACCAAATCTCACTAGAGCTTCCACAGAGCCGCAATTCTGCTAATAAATTACCCAGGGTTGAAATGAATGCTCTTGTAATCCATAAAGCTGAAAAAGGGTTTGGTGTTGAGCTTGATATTAAAACACAAGAACAGACTGATTTATTTGTTGAAATATTGCGCGCGCTCTATGAAAAGCCGCAAGACGCTCAGATTTTTTCAATGGCCGCTACCCGTTAGCATTACCTGATTTTATTATTATCCGTATTAATTTAATAACTTGTAACGTTAACCTTTGCTTAACAAATATTAGCCGCCAGGGAAATTAAATCTTGGCGGCTAAATTTACGGTCACGCTAAAAAATATTAATTTCTCTATTCCATATAAAATTTTTATAAAAAATGTATCAAAAATTATTTGATTAATATACTATTGCACCAAGTGTGATTAAATGTTAACGAATGTCGTCTAAGTTAATGTTTATAAGGATCTATATGAACCTGAATGAATTTAGGTAGTTAAAAGGATAACTTGTAATGTTCTAGCAATAGTTTACAAAGGAAAATTTTTTATCAAGGATAACGTAAAAGCAGATTATCTTATTTTTCGTTCTCTGGTCGTTAATATTGCATGTTAATCTTGCATAGAGTTAATGTTGCAATAGAGATGCTATGACTAGCCTTAACGCTTTAAAAAATGAGATTCATCTCTGGTGTGTTAATACCTCTGACCTTGATTATAAAATCGCCAAAAAACATCTAATTTGTGATCTTAGTGCTGATGAGATTGCAAAATGTAATGCTTATTTTTTTGAAAAAGACAAGCTTAGTTGTTTGATTGGAAAATCCTTAGTTCGCCGCATACTTTCATACTATTATCCGAAAATTAAGCCCCATGAATGGTGTTTTTCTATTGGAAAATATGGGAAACCTTTTGCGAATCACGAACAAGTAAGCGCTGCGTTTAGTTTTAACTTATCGCACTCACGCGAGTTTGTAGTCTGTGCGGTTTGTTGCTTCGGCGAGATAGGCGTTGATGTTGAATACATTAGGAAAATGGATGACATGGATAGTGTTGCACAGAATTTCTCTAGTTGTGAAACAGAAGCGATTAGACGTGTACAAGGTCACGATAAATTAGAGTTGTTTTATCGCATTTGGACACTGAAAGAGGCTTATGTTAAAGCGATAGGGCTAGGATTGACCGTACCTTTATCAGATTTTGGTTTTGAATTTTCAGATACAGATAATATTGTATTACATGTCGATTCAATACCGACATCAAATAACTCAGTATGTTTTTGGAGTTTTGATGCACCAAAAGAAGGTTATAAGTTAGCGGTTGCGGTCAATAACACCGAAAGAAATGATGTGGTTTTAAGATTTATGGAGCTTAACGAGTGGCATTGTTGCAAGGATTAAGTGCATGCCACTGCGCATTGAAAACTTCGACATGGTGCAGAATATTTAAAATTTCTTGCTGGCTAGCAGAGAATTATCAGATTTTATAATCTGCCTGCTAATTATTTATTGATCAATAAATGTCATTATTTTTTCACGTTTATTTCGTGATGGTATTTTATTGCCTGAAATTTTTCATATTGATACTGAGAGACTGAAGCTAAGGGGCAATGACTGTAACGAAAACTACTGATTAACAGTTAGGCGTGATTAAAAAATTATTTATTTTTATAGATAAATAAAATTGTCATTATTAATGGATATGTTAGCTAACAAAATTTAATTAACAAAAATTATTGTCCGTAAATTAATGACCCATAATTGTGCAAAACAAATATTTATTTATGTATTTTAGTGCGAATGTTTAAATAAATTTTTCAATAGTTATCTTAAAATACATAAACCGTACAAGTTATTGGTAAAAGTGACGCACAAAATTGCATGATGGCGCACCGAGTAATATAAGAGTCGCATAGATTATCATTGACGAAAATATTTTAAAAACGCTTTAATTGGCATCTATTTTGCCAATAAATTTGTAAAGGTTTTTGTATTTACATTAATTAAGGAAATATAATGAAGTATCATTTTTACAAAGGAACTAATTTTTACAAAGTAACTATTCCGTTACTCTGCTGGTTGTTCATCACTGTTACGCAGTTTTCTGCTGGCAATGTAAAAGCTAAGGATATTGATTTAGATACGGAGATAGCTTACTTATCTGCATACAACTATGCTGAAAATTACCTTTCAAAATCTGAAGCAAGAATCTCTTTTTCTCTAGAAAAAGACATATTTGATAGCTCACGAATTTACGCCAAAACACTTCTTTTAAACGACTTTTCAGGACGCCTGGAAGTGGGGGATCCCTATGACAATGAACCTCACTCTTGGGGTGATCGCTTAAGCCTTAACAATTCGCACGATTTGCAATTTGAATTGCGCGAATTGTATTGGCAGGTGGTAGGTGATACGAGCTTAGTGCGCATTGGCAAACAACAAACAGTATGGGGGAAGGCCGATGGTGTTGTGGTTCTTGATTTGATAAACCCATTTCGCTACAGAGAGTTTGTTCTTGAAGATTCTAAAGATTCACGTATTGCGCAATGGTCAACAAATGTAGATTTAACATTTGATGCATTTACTTTTCAAGTGGTTTGGATTCCAGATAATACTTATGGCGACTTTCCCAATATGCAAAGTGAATTTGCAATTACTTCGGCGCAGCTGGTTCCGCGTTACCCGCAGCCATTTCCTGCACAATACAAAATATTGCGACTTGATAAGCCAAATGATGTTATCCAAAATTCCGATGTTGCACTTGAATTAGGTAAGTCTTTGGGGGGGTGGGACGTCACGCTGAATTACATCAATCAAATGGCAAATGATCCCGTTTTTTTCCGCACTATTGATTATTCGCAAGCATTGCCATTGGTCACTGTTGCTGCAACCTACACCCGTGTACCGACACTCGGCGCAAGTGCCAGCAAAAGCTGGGGAGATTTGGTGATGCGTACAGAATTGGCATATCGAAAAAATCGCTACATTATCGACTACGACGTTCAGGATGAGGATGGCGCGCAAAAAACAGATGAATTAAATTATGTTGTGGGCCTGGATTATTTTGGTTTTAATTCGGCATTACTGAGTGCGCAAATATATCAAAGCCACCTGATGTCTTATAAAAATTCACTGGCAAGGGAAAGAGCTGTCACCTTATTTACTCTGCTTTACCAAAAATCTTTTTTTAATGACACGTTAACTTGCGAAGGCCAATGGCTAACAGATCAAAACGGGCATGATGGTTTGGTGCGGTTAAGTGCATCTTATCGTATGACGGACACTTATACCCTTGACATTGGTGTTGATACTTTTTATGGCGATGCGAATGGCATATTTGGTCAGTTTGACGCGCGCGATCGAGTAAGTTTTGGTTTAAAAGCAAAATTTTAATATTTATTTTACTGAGGGAAAATTTATGGAAACTATTATTAATCGACTAGAAAATATTACGAAAATGGCTCCTGATCTTGAATGGTTTTTTCCTGATACAGATAAAACTATTAAGGTTCATCAATTAAAATTACTTATCGATGAATACTCAACAAAATTTCAGTTGTTGGGTATTAAAGCGCAAGAGGTTGTAGGCCTGACTTTGCCCAACAGTTTAGAGCTGGTTGCAGCTTTGTATGCCTGCTGGAAGAACAACTATATTGCTGTGCCATTGCGAACAAAATCAGGTAAATATCAAGTCTATCTCGATTTTCTTATTGCCTGCCACCAATCGTGTAATTTTAAATTGATGCTTTGCGCTAATGACACTTCGTTGGAGATGCGCGAAACATGGCAACAAAAAACCCAAACTACAATAAAAACGCTGGATGAATTTGTCGCGTTAGCTGCTGATCAAAAGTCACCACCCATAAATCAATTGCCAGACCAGCATGAGAATGATTTAGCCATTATTCAATTTTCATCAGGCAGTACCGGTTTTCCAAAAGGAGTGATGGTTACTCACAATATGGTGATGCGTCAGCTAGAACACATTTATTCTTCGCATCATAAAAATTATGGCGAACCTTTACAAAATATTGTCGCCTCCTGGACACCTATTAATCACGATATGGGGCTCTTTACTGGAGTTTTATACCCTATATTTTCTGGCAGTACGCATATTTTGGCATCGCCAGAATATTACATGCAAAATCCGTCGCGTTGGTTCAAATTGCTTGCAGAGCGCAAAGTAGAATTAAGTTTTACCACGAACTCTGCCTTAGCCGTTGGCTTGCGCTCGGTTAAGCGTTTGTATAATCAGCCAGATACAGATTTGTCGAAATTACATATGTATATATCGGCAGAAAAAATTAGCAGTATTGTGTTGAAAAAAGCTCGCGAACTGTTGGCTCCACTTGCCATGAATTCCGACAGAATTCACGTTGCCTATGGCATGGCTGAAAATAGTTTAGGTGCAAGCGTAAGTCGTCGCGGTGAATTATCAATTCAAAGGGTTGCTATTCTGGAAGATCATCGCGTTATCTTTGCGGACGCCAGCAATCAAAATTCTTTTGAGTTAGTTTCATCAGGTTATGCCAATCCGATGCACGACATTACTGTCCGTAATGTTAATGATGAAGTTGTAGATGAATTAATTTTAGGTGAAGTCAACATAGAAAGTAATTGTATGACGCCAGGCTACATGAATATGCCGGAAAAAACGGCAGAAAAATTTATTGATGGTCGCTTTAGAACCGGTGACTTAGGTTTTATGTGGCGCGGTGAATTGTACTTTTACAGCCGTAAAGATGATTTGATTGTGTATAACGGTCGCAACATTGTGCCCGAAGATATAGAGGAAACAGTGGAATCACTGGATTTTGTGAGAGCGTCAGCCAGCGCGCTGTTGGCCTGGGAAAGTTCTATTACAGGAACCATGATATTGCATTTGTTGGTTGAAGGTCGTGAAACGGATTCTGCCGAGACGATGGAAGCTAAATGCAAAACTATCAGGTTAGATGTGCTGGAAAAACACGATGTAGTCTTAACAAAAATTTATCTATGCGCTAAAGGCACAATAGAAAAAACATCGAGCGGAAAAAAACGCCGCAAGGTATTAACTGAGCGTTTGAAAGCAGGGCAATTAGAAATTTATACCGGTATTCACGAAACAGCGTAGATCTTGTAATTTTAAAGGTAGGTCTTGTAATTCTAAACATAGGTCTTGTAATTTTAATTTGTTCTTAATCCTTGAAGCGAGAGAATTAATAATGCCAACAAAAAATCCTGAGCACATCAAAGCTATTGAATCGCAAATACATGTTAATCAACGTATTTGTAATTTTATGGAAACAGCGTCCAAAAAAAGTTTGTTGTCTTTATCGCAAGATATTGAACAGCTTTACAAGGACATTATTATTGACATCAAATTATGTTCACAAACTCTGGCGAGTATTATTCATCCAGATAATATCCAATCTGTAAAAGTTACAGACAATGAAACATTCAAAATCCCTTCTGCAAATGCTGATTCGATAAAAAGTCATTTAATTAATTGGCTTCTAGAGCATGACTATCATGAGAGCGATGCCATTGATACAAAATTACCTTTTGCAGAAATGGGCTTGACCTCAATAGATGCTGTCGCACTTGCCGATACAATTCAAACCAAGTTTCTGGTTGACATAGACGCAACAGTCGCCTGGCAATACCCCACCATTGATACGCTGACAAAACATATTGTTAAATTGACATCAAATCAATCGCAGAATCATTTTTCTGACGCGCAGAAGCCGTCTGCGAATGTTCGCCCTAATATGGAATCTATGGCGGAATTAAGCTTAGAAGATATGGCTTTTCAATTAGAAAATTTAATTTCAATGGGCGCACAACGCGCGTAAAAGGAGTTGGCATCACATGACTGAGCAGCACGAGAACGCAACTAAAATGAAGGATTTATTACTGGCGTCCTATGTCAAAATTCAGGGATTGCATCAACAAATTGCAGCCTATGAAAATGATACGAATGCGCCCATCGCAATTGTGGGCATAGGTTGCCGTTTCCCGGGAGGTTGCGATACGCCTGATGCTTATTGGCGTTTGATTGCTGAAGGACGTTGTGCTGTTAAAGAAATTGATAACACGCGCTGGGATATGACTGGGCTGTATTCGCCTGATAGTACTCAGCCAGGCAAGCTCTATGCTACATCCATGGCATTGTTGGATAACGTTGATCTATTTGATGCCGCACTATTCAAACTGCCGCAAGAAGAAGCTGAACTGATGGATCCGCAGCAGCGCTTGTTGCTGATGGCCTGCCACGAAGCCATGCAAAATGCTTGCTATACACCAGAGCATTTTGCCGGTTCAAATACCGGCGTGTTTGTTGGTTTAAGTACTGCCGATTACTCGCGTATCACCGTCAATATGGCGCACGCCGATAAAATTGGTGGCTATGCCTGCTTGGGTAGCGCATCCAGTGTGGCAGCTGGTCGCGTGTCTTACTTGTTAGGTTTGCATGGCCCTGCAATGGCCGTTGATACTGCTTGTTCTTCGTCGCTGCTCTCAGTGCATCTGGCATGTGAAAGTATTCGCCGTGGTGAGTGCGAAGTGGCGCTAGCAGGTGGTGTGAATGTTATTTTGACACCCGAAAATTCTATTGGCTTATCTAAAATATCGGCCTTGTCGAAACAAGGTTTATGCAAAACTTTTGATAAAGATGCTGATGGTTATGTACGCGGCGAAGGCTGCGGAATGGTATTACTGAAAACCCTCGCACAAGCCAAAAAAGATGGCGATGAAATTTATGCAGTAATTTATGGCTCTGCAGTAAACCAGGATGGCGCCAGCAATGGTTTAACTGCACCCAACGCGACTATGCAAGAAGCATTGATCCAATCTGCTTTGAAAAATGCAGGCCTTCAAGCCACGGACATTGGTTATGTAGAAGCACATGGCACAGGCACTGTACTCGGCGACCCGATTGAAGTGAATGCGCTGGGGCGGGCGCTGCAACGCACCAGGGAATCCAACCCATTATTAGTGGGTTCGGTTAAAACTAACATCGGACATTTAGAATCTGCGGCGGGCATCGCCTCGCTGATTAAAATGTGCCTTTCAGTGAAATTTCGCACGATTGCGCCTCATCTACATTTAGAAAATCCGAACCCACACATAGCCTGGGATAAATTTAATGTCACAGCTCCGGCTCAAGCCCGAGCTTGGGATAGCACTATGGCGCAGTATGGTTCTGTTAGTGCGTTCGGCTTGAGTGGCACTAACGTCCATTTGATTGTTGGTGCAGCTGAGCCCGACGCTATGGATCCGAATGCTGCAAACCAAAAGCATGCGAGTCAGACACCTGCTGCACACACAAGCTTAGTGTTAACACTGTCAGCAACAAGTGCATCTGCTTTGAGTAACACAGCGGGGCGTTGGGGGGATTTTTTAAGCCTGCGTCCAGATGCTGTGGCAGACACTGTGGCGCTAAGCCAACTCTTTAACACTGAGGGCATTTATCGCGCGGTGATAAATTCGGGTAACCAGAATGAATTCAGCACGCAACTGCAACAATTAGCCGTTGGTGAAGAAAAGCTTACATTTCAAGGCAAGTTACTGGAAGCCAACCAGCGTCAACTGGTGATGATGTTTTCCGGTCAGGGATCGCAATATCTGGGTATGGCGCGTGATTTATATCTTCAGGAACCGGACTTTGCTGCTGCACTACAACAAGCGTTTAATTTTTATCAAACTGAAACAGGGCAATCTCTGGAAGCTGTCATTTGGGGTAAGGATGCGGCACTCCTCGATAATACTGCCCATGCGCAAGTCGCAATTTTTGCCGTGCAATACGCGCTCTATCGCTATTGGCAGGCTAGAGGAGTTATTGCAAATTATGTCGTTGGCCACAGTATTGGTGAGTATGCCGCTGCGGTGGCGGCAGAGGTGATGACATTCGAAGAAGCTATGCGTTTGGTGATTCTTCGCGGCCAACTTATGGCTGCTTTGCCGAACAATGGTGGCATGAATGGCGGCATGTTAGCAGTACAAACAACGGCTACACATATCGAAGAATTATTGCAAACCAATGAGGATTTTACCGCCTTAAGTATTGCTACCTTAAATTCAGATAAAGATATTGTCTTGGCTGGCCCGTTGGCTCAGCTCGATAAATTGCAACAACGTCTGAATGGCGATGGCATTAAAACCACACGACTTAACGTCTCTCATGGGTTTCATTCACCGCTCATGGAACCTGTGTTGGCACCATTTTATGAAGCTGTAAAAAAAGTTTCGCTGAAACCACCGCGCATTAAGTTTTGCTCAACACTTTATGGCGATTGGACAAGTGATGCCTTGTGCGACCCACAATATTGGGTAGAGCAAATTAGAAAACCAGTGTGCTTTTCTGCAGCGATTAAACAGATCGCCAAGGAAACTGTTGGCGCCTATTTGGAGATAGGCAGCAGTGCTACGCTATCCACTTTTGTGCTTTCCAGCTTGCAGCCAGCGCCTGAATTAGTATTGTTTTCGCTGCGCAAAAATAAGGATGATCAGCAAACGCTGCTAGCTTCCTGGGCACAGTTATACATTGCCGGCCTGGCACCTGCGAGTATGTTATCGACCACTGCTAGACCAGCGCGCAGAACTATTCCGGCTGCTGCGCCCAACTTGAAACGCTATTGGTGTGAGTATGATGATCAATACAAAACCATTACCAAAACAAGCAATAACCTATCGCTTATTCAATCGCTGAATCTACAACAGAGCTGGAAACCCGTTGCCAGTTTACAAGCGGTGCATACAGCATCCGATCAAAGTGATTGCCTCGTAATATGTTTTGAGCCAATGCAGAGCGATTCACACTCAGTTATTTATATTGATTATCGCCGGCTAGCGAACCCTGAGAATAGCGATGTAAGAGCGCTCTATGTCACGGCGTTAAATGCAAAATTAAAACGCAAAGAGAAGCTTAAAGAATTACTGGTGCTGGCTCCGTCATCTACTGCGGGCAATGAAGCGCAAAACTATTTGCTGGCAATCGCCCAGGTTACACAAATCATCATGAAGCAGGCACTTGGCTTAGGTTTGGCGCAGGTGAGCTTCGTTTCTCAACAAAATAATTCTCAGCCTGCAGAAGGGTTTTCTCTGCACCATAGCCTCGCGGGTTGGTGCCGTTCGCTGCGTTTGGAATACCCACAAATTGTTATCCAGCAACTGCAATTTATGGGGGCTAATACACAACCCAATCGCAATAATTTGCTCGACATAATCCAAACTCACAATGCTTTTGTTCAGTACGGTACAGAAGTAAAAATTGCTGATAATCAGATATTGATTCCGGAGTTGCAGGCAATTCCAACGGCTGAGTTAAACACTGCGGTTCAGGTCATTGCCGATGCCACCTATTTAATCACCGGCGGTTTGGGTGCCTTAGGTTTTGCGCTGGCTACATTTCTGGTTGATCAGGGCGCGCGGCATATTGCGCTGCTGTCCAGACGCAGTCAGCTAACACCTGAGCTTGCCAAACACTATGAAGTATTAAACAGCAAAGGCTGTGAGTTGACGCTGTTAAGCGTTGACCTTGCAGATGAAAAGGCACTTTCAGCTTGCTTGGATGAATATCTACAAACCCGACCACCGCTTAAAGGCGTAGTCCATTGCGCAGGTATATTGCATGATCAACTCCTCAGCGATGTTGATGCCGCAAGTCTGGAGTCGGTGTTTACGCCCAAAATCGCGGGCAGTATTCATATTAACAACTACCTGAACGACTGGAATAACGACAAAATTTCACTCGATTTCTTCGTACTGTTTGGTTCTGTCGCGGCCAGCTTTGGCAACCTCGGCCAAAGTGCCTATTCTCTGGCCAATGGTTTTTTACACGACTTAAGTGAGTGGCGCCGAGAAAAAGGGTTACGAGCACAAACTATCGCATGGGGACCCTGGAACGGCAGCGGCATGGCTAACAATTTGTTGGTGGCCGAAACACTCAAAGCCAGCGGTATCGCATTACTTGATGTCGAGAAGGGCGTTGAGCGTTTTGCCCGACTTGCCACCTACACAACAGATGCAATTGTGTTTGATGCGGATATCAAACAGCTTAACAACGCGCTCCAACAACTACGCCAACCTGCATTTTTCCAACGTTTTATTGCAGATATCTTTGCAGTTACATCGGCAAATACATTCGCAGCTGCAGGTTTAAACCAACAGCCGAAAACTATCGCACAAGCAGAGCCAAGTGAGTTAGACACTTACCTTGCCACGTGCAAAAATTTATCCGAACGAGACGCCGTCATGAAGTTTGTACGCTCGCGGATTGCTTATGTTTCCGGCAATGATGCGGCTATGGATTTTGCAGCGGATCAACCGCTAAGCGAACTAGGATTGGATTCACTGATGGCAGTACAGTTAGGTGCAAACCTGGCCAAAGCTATCGGGAAAATTTTGCCTGTCAGCCTGTTGTTTGATTACCCCAGTATTCAGGCTCTTACCGATTTTTTGCGCAAAGAATGTTTGACGGAGAAACTCAATGCACCCGCGCAAGAATCATTATCAGCACCTTTAACAGCTCAAGAAGATATTGCCATTATCGGGCTGAGCTGCCGCTTTCCCGGAAGTATCGGAAGCGACTCAGATTTCTGGCAACTGCTTGAACAAGAAGTGGATGGGGTTGGCGAGGTGCAAAATCAACGCTGGAATAGCGCTGATTACTATGACGCGAATCTGGATACTCCGGGAAAAATGTACAGCCGCTGGGGCGGGCTATTGCAAGGTATTGATCAATTCGACGCGGGCTTTTTTGATATCAACAAACAAGAAGCCCTGTTTATGGATCCGCAACAGCGTTTGTTGCTGGAAGTCGCCTGGCAAGCTTTAGAGCATAGCAACGTGTTGCCCACAGACTATCCGGATGCAGGGGTATTTGTAGGGGTAGGGCCAAACGAATACATTCATAGCGTTAAGTCGATGGGCGTTGAACATACCAATGCTTATTTGGCCACGGGCAATTCAATCAGCGTAGCCGCTGGGCGCCTGGCTTATTTTCTCGGCTGGCAAGGGCCGGCAATTGCGATAGATACAGCATGCTCCTCGAGTCTGGTCAGTATCAACCTCGCCTGCGAAGCCTTATTGCGTGGAGATTGTTCGCTCGCTTTGGCGGGTGGCGTTAACCTTACTCTATCGCCCTTAACAAATATTGCACTCTCAAAAGCGCGCATGCTATCCCCGGTTGGGCGCTGCAAAACCTTCGACGATTCTGCTGATGGTTACGTGCGTTCAGAAGGCTGCGGTCTGGTCACCCTGAAGCGATTAAGCCACGCCATTGCCAACGGCGATAATGTACTTGCCGTTATCAAAGGCGGCGCTATTAATCACGACGGGAAAAGTCAGGGGTTAACGGCGCCCAATGGCCTCGCGCAAGAGAAAGTCATGCGTTTGGCGCTGCAACGCTCTGGGTTAAAACCTGAGGATATCCAATACGTTGAAGCCCACGGCACCGGCACCACCTTGGGTGACCCGATTGAAATGCATTCTATAGAAACTGTTTACGGGGAAAATCGTACGGAAAAACTCTATGTAGGCTCAGTCAAAACTCACATTGGGCACACTGAAGCCGCAGCGGGAATCGCTTCCGTCATAAAAGTTGTAATGATGATGCAGCACCAGAAAATTGCCGGTAATTTGCATTTGCGCAAACTCAATCAGCATTTTAGTGCAGCCTTACGTGCAGATGACTCGGCAATCATTATTCCCAAGCATGCCTGTAACTGGCCAGAATCTACCACCGGGCAAAGGGCGGCGGCCATTAGTTCTTTTGGTTTCAGTGGTACTAATGCGCATCTTATTCTTACCCAGGCACCTGTTATTCATGCCCAAGGGTCAGAGCTTTTAGGGCTAGACGAAGACTCAGGCACGTCACTGGAAAATCAATCCTATGTATTGCCGATAGCGACGAAATCTACGGCCGCCTTACGCCAACAGGTAACTGCCTATGTCGATTATCTAGCTCAATATCGTGGTTCTCTTAAAGCTATGTGCAGTACTGCTGCGCTATCACGCCAGCATTTTCCGTTTCGGAAAATGTTTGTGGGCAGTACAACTGCTGAGTTGCAGCAAGCGATGAATGAGTGGCTTGCAGAACCTGCACCAGCCAAAATCAATAGCAAAAAGCCGCCAGTTGTATTTGCATTTACGGGTCAAGGCAGCCAATACCTGGGTATGGGGCGTGAGCTTTTTGGAGTTCTGCCACGCTTTACGCAAGTATTGCAGGACTGTGATGCCTTGATGGCAACCCACATGGGGGAATCGATTATCGCGGTCATGTTCGGCGATGATCTACAAAAAATTGACAATACTTACTACACCCAGCCTGCCTTGTTTGCCCTGGAATACGCCTTGGCAGAACAATGGCTAGCATGGGGCATTACCCCGGATTTTGTTGTAGGCCACAGCATTGGTGAATTCGCTGCCGCATGTGCTGCCAAAGTATTTAGCTTGGCAGATGCCGTGACCATGGTATGTGCAAGAGCCCGTTTGATGGTGCAACTTTGCCAGCCCGGATCTATGTTGGCGGTGTTTACTAATCAAGTACAGATTGCCAAGCTTTTAGCAGAACTATCGCTGGAACAGCAAAATTTGCTTTCCATAGCAGCTGAAAATGAGCTCAGTAATACGATTGTTTCAGGTGATCATGAGGCGATTCTTGCACTCGCCCATCTGTGCTCCACTCACGAGATTAATACACAACAGTTAACGGTATCCCACGGGTTTCATTCGGTAATGATGGAACCGATGCTCGACGCATACCGAGCCGCCATAGCCACTACTCAATTTCACGCACCGCAAATTCGTTTTATTTCCACAGTGCTCGGCAAAGAAGTCACTACAGAAATTTGCAAGGTGGAATATTGGGTAGAACAGGTCGCCAGCAAAGTAAGATTTTATGATGCAGTGCAAACTCTGGTTGCCGGCGGAGCCAAATTATTGTTGGAGTTGGGGCCCTACAACCAGCTCAGCAAAATGGCGGCGAGATCAATGCCTAAAGATCAAATGATTTTGCTGCACTCTTTATCCAATCAGGCCCACAATCA
>JANYIO010000137.1 GCA_025362015.1 Gammaproteobacteria bacterium
CGAATCAGGATTTTGAATCGCAAAATCAGCTTGCGTGTTATTAACAATAAATATGCTTACACAAACAAATGTAACAACTAACGTGATGTTGCGCATGGCCATTCCTTCAATGATTATTATTAATTTGGGATGCAGTAACAAATGCCAATAGTGCGCGTTACAAAAAAATGATTGTATAGCAAAACATAAAGACCTTAGTGCCAACTACAACAAAAATGCTCGCCATAACAAAAAAAGCCGCAACTTTTTCAAGCGCGGCTTCTAAATAACATTAACTTTTTGAGAGTGGCGCATTAACCCGTATTACGCATACCCGCGGCAATACCAGCCATAGTAACTTTAAGCGCACGCTCAAGTTCAGGGCTAATAGATTTATTACTGCGATAACGTTTTAGCAACTCAGCCTGTAAATAGTTCAATGGATCTACGTAAGGTTTGCGCACAGCTAATGACTGACGCAACAAAGGCTCATCATTTAATAAAACCGTTTGTTTTTTAAGGCGATTAATCAACGTCTCTATTGCGGTAACGTCCGCGCGCAACTGTTGACCTAAACCATGATATTCCACTGGCACTAATTGCTGCTCGTAGTAGCTGCAAATTGGGTTATCCGCTTTACCAATAACCATTTCCAATAAATCCAGGAAGCTCGAAAAGAATGCCCAGTTAGCAACCATGTCTTCCAACACTTTAGGTTTAGACTCAAGCGCAAATTCCAACGCTTGACGCGCGCCTAACCAGGCTGGCAAATTCAAACGCACCTGAGTCCAGGCAAACACCCAGGGAATCGCACGTAAGCTTTCCACTCCACCCGTGGATTTGCGTTTAGCAGGACGGCTGCCAAGTGCCAACAAACTGAGTTCTTGTTCTGGTGTGAGGCTGCGGAAGTAGGGCACAAAATGCGGATGACCACGCACCACACTGCGATAAGCTTCAAGGCTCGCGTGCGCCATGCACTCCATTAAATCTCGCCATTCTTGTGCCGGAGCTGCGTGCGGTGAAACAGTTGCACGCAAAGTGGCTATGACATAAGACGACAAATTACTGAAGGCAACGCGCGGCAAACCAAATTTGTAGCGAATCATTTCGCCCTGCTCAGTCACGCGAATTCTGCCTTGCACAGACCCCGGCGGTTGCGATGCCATGGCTTTTTCTACCGGGCCACCACCACGGCCAACAGTACCGCCACGACCATGGAACAGCACCAGCAGTACCGCGTATTTATCCGCCAGCGCAACGAGTTTTTCCTGAGCCTTGTACTGTGCCCAGGTAGCGGCAAATTTACCGGCATCTTTTGCGGAATCCGAGTAACCAATCATTACCGTTTGCTCTTGTGCGCTGTACTGTTTGTACCAGTCAAGACTCCACAAACAATCCATCACAATCGGAGCGCGATCAAGGTCATCAAGCGTTTCAAACAGTGGCACTATGGGCATATCCCACGTCATGCCGCACTCTTTCAATAGCAGCGCTACGGCGAGAACATCTGACGGTTGACGCGCCATGGAAATAACATAATGCGACAAAATCTCGCGCGGCTCGCTGGCAACAACTCTGCAGGTTGCCAAAACTTCTGCGGTATCTTCACTCATTGGCCATTCATCTGGCATCAATGGGCGTTTACTATTCAACTGATTTAACAAGAAAGCTTGACGCTCTTCTTCGCTCCAATCGTTGTAATTACCTAACTCAAGATAAGCAACTAACTCATCAATCGCCTTGACGTGGCGTTCGCCATCCTGACGAATATCCAACGGCACTAAATTGATACCGAAGCAGTGAATGCGGCGGATGGTATCCATTAACGGGCCATTGGCAATATGCGGTAAACCCACATCATGCAATGATTGATAGCACATCATTAGCGGTGCCAATAAATCTTCACGACTCACAATTAAATCTTCTGGCGCTTCAACGGCACGTCCTTGCAAACGCGCTTCTGCCCATTCCAGGGTTGCTTGAATACGCTTACGCAAAGCAAACATAGCATCGCGATACGGAGTGTTAGTGTTGGGGTAAAGCTTGCCCAAGGTTTCATTGGTTTCGCTCATACTCAAGTCGCCGCCCAAGCTATAAACATCACGCGAATACAATTCAGCGGCCATCCAGCGGCCTAGCAATAAGACTTCACGGGTAATTTTGTGCGTAACGTTAGGGTTGCCATCGCGATCGCCGCCCATCCATGAATAGAATTTGAACGGCTGCAAATCAATTGGCAAAGATTGATCGAGATGACGATGACACAAACGGTCGAGATGACGAATAAAATCCGGCACCGCTTGCCACAAACTATTTTCAATCACGGCGAAGCCCCATTTGGCTTCGTCGATAGCTGTGGGGCGAGTGGTACGGATTTCATCAGTTGCCCAAATTTCTTCCACCAAACGGTGCAAGCGGCCACGCAACTTATCTTGCTCAAAAGTTAACAAGCTACCATTTTGACGGTCCGCCAAGGTATCGACAATTTGATCGTATTTACGAATTAACGTGCGGCGGGTAATTTCTGTAGGATGCGCAGTAAGCACCAACTCAATGCGTAATTCGCTGATTTTGGCGGCCACTGCCGCCTTACCGTGAGTGTCAGCAAACTCCAACAACATGGCCTGCAAACCATCATCACGCTCCGATTCAGCGCTGGAGAAATACTCCTGGTCGGCAATATTGGCCAAATTCAAAAATTGATTGAAGGCCCGCACAATCGGCAGAATGTCTTTATCATCCAATTCACCCAAAAGTTTCACCAGGGGCGCAGAGTCACCATTTTCAGCTTGGGTAATTGACTTGCCCAGCTTGCGAATACCCTCGACTTTGCCGAAAAGCTCAGCGCCTTCATGGGCATGAATTGTCTCACCTAAGAGCTCCCCAAGTAGGCGAACATTCTCGCGCAGGGTTTCAGGCAGCTTAATCATTGAAGCATCTCCAACTGGGTCGAGGGATTGAAAATAACAAACGCAAAATAGGGCCGCATTCTACGTCATCAACCCTTCTTTGGGTAGAAAAGACCCGACAAAAGAAAGATTAAAACAGCAGCATAAGGGTAAGACGCAGTACAGAGAAGACTATAAACAGAAATCATGCGGCAGCATTTAGGCCAAGGACGATGTAGATTTAAGCAAACCGTTCATGACCTGTGCAATGGCTTATCCACAGAAGCTGTGAATAACTCTGTGAATCAATATGGAGTAACCAAGTTAAGCTAAGAGAGAATGCGGGCTCTGCACCAACGAACAAATTATGCGCAAAAAAATATCGAGGAAAATAAAAAAATTAACACAACTTTATGACAAATTTATTATGCGCCATTTTTTATGCGCCATTTTTATGCAGAGATGGATACAGTGATACAGTTATTTTTGCGCCGGTGCTTTAACAACAATTACAACCCCTGCAGTAATCAAAACCACGCCCAAGCTTTGACTCACAGAAAACGCCTCTTGAAACCAAGGCAAGCAAAGAGTTGCGAGGTACACCAATGCGTAGCTGATACTAAGCAATGGGTAGGCTTTATTAAGGGGCAATGCAGTCAACGCCTGCAGCCAACACAGCATCGATAATAAATAGAAAAAAATTCCAATAGCTACCAACAAGACTGCAACTTTAGTATCCCACCAAAACTGAAACGTCAGCACATTGTCATTCAATAGTGGTAAATGACTCATACCCCACTTCATATTTAGCTGCGCCAATGTAACCAGCAACACGCTGGCACCAGCTAAAAAATAACCTTGCCGCACAGATAAAGTATTCACAAGTGTGCCCCCAACAACACAACACCCAACATAATCAAAGCAATTCCCCACCAATGGCGGCGACAAGTTTTCTCACCAAACCAAAAGTGTGAAGCTAAAGTCACCAACACAAAATTTAGGCTGAGCATAGGGTATGCAATATTGAGCGGCGTAAGCCGCAACACGACCAACCACACCAACATGCCTATCCCGAGCGAAGCCAGTGCTACCAACAACCAGGGATCAAAAAGTTTACTCTTCCAGCTTAATGTTTTTCCTGCCCAATTTTGTACAGCTTGTTTCTGGCACAGCTGCCCACAACAGGTTAACAGGCAAACCAGAGCGATAAGCAAACCACTCATGAGGCCCCCATCTTATTGATTAGGAGGCTCACTAATTGGAGTCTCAGTAATAGGAGCCTCATTAATAGGAGCCTCATTAATTTGAGGCTCATGAAAAGATGCCTCAGAAAATTGCTGGCGATAATAAAACAGCGTAAACCGCTGCTGAGTTATAACTTCATCAGCCTTGGGGAAATCATCAGGAACTTCTTTCAAGCCATGATGCGTTAACACAGAAACATTACCTTGTTTACGAGCCGTTATTAGCCACTGCTCAAAATTAGTTTTGTCCAACAATTTGTCGGCTTGTAGTGATGTTTTTAACCCATAGGCCAACTCGCCCTCAGAGCTATAAAGTTGAATATCATCACGCTTAAGTTCCCATGCTAAACTCAACGCCAAACCCGGATCATCACTAAACACGAATTTACTTCCATTTAACTTTTGCTGATTTTCAGCAATAAATGTTTCTGGTAGTTTTGAATATATAGCCGACTTTGGTATAGCCCACCCCAACAACAATCCTAAAGCTAGCGGGCACAGCGCCGTAAATGCTAATGCATTTTTTGAATAGCGTAGGCTTAACAAACCACATGCCGCCCATGAAATAAAAATAAACACAGCCAACATTAACGTACATTTTTCAGAGGATGTATAAATGGGATTTTTAGCAACAATTCCACTGCCTAGCAAACCAATACTCAACGCTAATAAACCACCAAAGGCTAGATTTAACCACGCATTAATGCGAATGGCACGCCACTGTTGTTGCTCAATAAGTTCAGTAAAGCCATAACCCAACAAAATGGCTAAAGGTGCAAAACAAGGCAAAACATAAGTAGGCAACTTGCCCTTGGCAATACTAAAAAACACCAGTGGAATAATGGCCCAGCAAAGTAAAAAAATAACTTGCGGGCGCAACTCAAGTTGCAACCATGCTTTTTTAAGCGCCGCAGGTGCAACCGCCAACCAGGGAAAACTGCCCATAATAATAACGGGAATATAAAACCAAAAAGCTTCGCGATGTTGCGCATTCTCTGCAGAAAAGCGCTGAACATGTTCAACCCAAAAAAAATAATGCCAGAAATCTGGCGCCCTTAGATGAACAGCGATAGCCCAAGGCAAACTCACCAACAACAGAGTGACTAGCGCAATCCATACATAGCGCAATTCATTTAGCTGATGGCGATAGATTAAATACGGCAGTGCAACAATACACGGCACCACCAAAGCAATAAAACCTTTGGTCAGAAAACCCAAGCCAACAGCCGCACCCACTACGCCATAACCGATCAGTTTTTTACGCGAGCTAGTTGCTTGCAAACTCCAGTAAAAAACGACGAGAGTCAAATTGAGCCAGAGTGTGACCATCGCATCCAAAACACTGTAAGTACCTATCGCATACACCAGCAAAAAAGATAAATAAATAACCGCCGCCGCTATAGCTTTTTTTCGCGACTGGAAAAGTTGTTGTGCAAACCAAAAAATTAACAAGCCGGTAAGCCCGGTACACAGTGCCGATGCGAAGCGCACGGCAAAATGGCTTTCGCCAAATAACCACTGACTCAGACTATTTAGCCAGTAGCCCGCGATGGGTTTTTCAAAATAATCCAGGCCCAATAAATGCGGTACTACCCAATCGCCCCGCCGAATCATTTCGCGGCTAATTTCCGCATAGCGAGCCTCATCGGGAATCCACAAACGGCGATTATTTAGCGGTAAAAAATAAGCAATCGCATAGCCTAACATGAGCAAACGATACATATTTTTTTGCAGAAATTGATTTATACCTGACATCCGAGCCACCCTTCACGTCCTGCAATCATTCCACGATTTACACTGCCAGTGGGCAATGTTTCTATTGCCGGCAGAAGCTCACCTAAAGGACAAAAACGAATACCTCGCGCTTGCGCATTTTGTAGCAAGGATTCAAACAATGGCGCCATAATAATTCCTTCCACTTCTGCATGAATGGTGTATACATTGAGTGCCTGCGGCTTTAATTGCGATAGAATGTAATCGTTATAGTTTTCGTTCGTTATTTCTCTACCAAGCATATTATTACCAATGACTTCATCATAGGTTAATAAAGTGACAGGGATTTGTGGTGCCGCCAAATGGCCACCTTTCAGCTGGCCACTATTTAATAAGGGGCGAAATAAGTAAGTGCCGCGACAATCACTGTTGTAGCGAAAATTGAAATTATTTTTAGCAGCTATAACTTGCTCATCCGCGCGCCAACCAGCTGCAGCAGAACAATCCACTGCGCGGCCCAAAATATTTAGCAAGGCATCCATACCCAATTGAATTTGTTGTTGCTGTTGTGTTTGCGACCAGGATCCCACCCGCGCTTGCCATGCGTGATGATCCCACGCATGCAAACCTATTTCGTGTTTCATCTTGTCGGTATCGCGCATGATATGACCGAGATGTTTACCAATATTTTTACCGGGCCATGCCGTGCCGGCTAATAAAATATCCCAACCATAAAGTGATGCTGCATTTGAACGTAACATTTTCAACAAAAATTGTGGCTTCAACAAACGCCACAAATGCCGCCCCATATTGTCAGGGCCAACACTGAAAAAAAAGCTGGCCTTGATATTATATTTATCGAGCAGCTCTAATAAGCGAGGGACGCCATCGCGCGTCCCTCTAAATGTATCTACGTCGATACGCAAACCAACATCCATTGGTATTACTCCGCTTTAACACAATCGCGCAGAAAATAATCCAGAGTATTTTCGATGGTTTCTTCAGTAGAAATAGTCGGTGTCCAATTAATGTAGCGCTGTGCATTGCGAATACTGGGGCGACGATGTGACACATCCTGATAACCGGCACCGTAATACGAAAAACTCTCTACCGCATTAAAACCAGCGAATGGAGGGAAGTGGCTACGCAATGGATGAGATTCAAACTTCTCCAGTAAAATTTCTGCCATTTCTTTAATGCTAGCTTCGTTTACAGGATTACCAATATTGATAATTTGACCGTCACACAAGCCATCTTTATTTTCAATAATACGGAACAGCGCTTCAACACCTTCACGAATATCGGTAAAGCAACGTTTCTGTGCACCGCCGTCAATTAATTTAATCGGTGTGCCTTCTACCAAGTTTAAAATTAATTGCGTGATAGCACGCGAACTGCCGATACGAGCGGCATTCAAATTATCCAAACGTGGGCCCATCCAATTGAAGGGGCGAAATAAAGTAAATTTCAAACCTTCTTTTTGGCCGTAGGCCCAAATCACGCGATCCAATAATTGTTTGGAGATTGAATAAATCCAGCGCTGTTTATTGATTGGGCCAACAATAAGATTTGATGTATCTTCATCAAAACTTTTGTCATCGCACATACCATAAACTTCAGATGTGGACGGAAACAAAATACGTTTTTTGTATTTCACACAGTAACGCACAATTTTTAAATTTTCTTCAAAATCCAGCTCAAATACTCGCAGTGGATTGCGGGTATATTCGATCGGTGTCGCAATCGCTACCAATGGCAAAATCACATCGCATTTTTTAATGTGATATTCCAGCCACTCGGTATGAATACTGATATCGCCTTCGACAAAGTGAAAACGTGGATTGCCGATAAAACGCGAAATTGCATCGGAACCAATATCCAAACCATAGACTTCATATTTGTCATCCGTTAACAAACGTTCGGTTAGATGATTGCCAATAAAACCATTCACGCCCAAAATTAACACGCGAGTGCGTTTTAAATTCTGCAACGCAGTAGAGGCTTTAGGGCCCAGCACTGTGCCTTCGGTCAAACCAAGTTCAAGTGCTAATTGGTTACCGCGAATAAATAAACCTTGCTCGGATTGCCCGGCCATAATTTCCAGCACGCCATCACCACAAGCTATGCGCAATGGGTTAACAGAAATAATGGTACCCGGAGTATGCGGTGTAGCTTGCGCAGGGCAAACATTCGCTTGCCAGACAATTAACTTGCGATCGCCAGCAAAACTAAACGCGCCAGGATAAGGTTGCGTAACAGCGCGTACCAGATTATTAATTTCACGTGCTGATTTATGCCAATGAATTTCGCCATCTGCCGGAGTGCGGCGACCAAAATAACTGGCTTTCGCTTCGTCTTGCGCTTGTAACTGAATATCGCCCGCTTTCATTGCCGGGAGCGTGGACTTCAACAAACTGGTTGTCGCGTCGCGCAATTTATTGTGCAAGGTTAATGCAGTATCGGCTGCAGTAATGGGTACAACTTTTTGTGCAACTATATCGCCGGCATCCGGACGGTTAATCATTTTGTGCAAGGTGACGCCGGTTTCGGTTTCACCGTTCGCCAACACCCAATTGGCCGGTGCACGACCGCGATAACGTGGCAACAAAGAACCGTGCAAATTAAATGCACCGACACGCGGAATATCTAAAATTGATTGAGCTAACATGTGGCGATAATAAAATGAAAAAATAATATCGGGCGCCAACTTTTGAATACGCTCAACCCACAAAGGATGATTCACATCACTCGGAGCAAATACGGGCAAATCATGTTCGGCGCACATTTGCGCAACTGAATCAAAAAAAGTATTTTCATTTTGATCATCAACATGAGTAAACACCGCTTGAATTTCATAACCAGCCGCGATAAGACTGGTAATTCCAGCACAACCGATATTGTGATACGCAAAAACAACAGCTTTCATTATAGTTTTTCCCCTGATGATGATTGAACCCCGGGACGAGCCACGGTTTGAATAAAATAACGTGGCCGCGCGCGCACATCGGTATAAATTCGGCCAATATATTCGCCCAATAAACCCATGCCAATAAACTGCGCACCCACAAAAATAAACAGTAATGCAAACAGTGTAAACACACCATCCGCCGCCCATGTAGAGCCTAAGGTAAAACGTAAAACCAACAACAACACAGCCAGACCAAATCCAAAACCGGCAATCATCACTCCGAGCATGCTTAACAAACGCAAAGGTGCAGTGGTCATGCTGGTAACCAAATCAAACATTAAATTAATCAGCCTGAATAAATCATATTTGGAATCACCATTTTCACGGCTGGCATGATGCACCGGAATCTCCAGGGTGTTGCGCGCAAAGCTGTTCGCCAAAATAGGAATAAAGGTACTGCGCTCCTGACACTGCAACATGGCATCAATAACCGAACGGCGATACGCGCGAAACATACAGCCGTAATCATTCATCTCTTGACCAGTAGCTTTTTTCACCATTTTATTGATGATTTTAGAGGCTCTGCGACGGAAGAAGCTATCCTGGCGATTTTGCCGAATAGTTCCCACCACATCATAACCTTCTGCCGCAGCGATCACTATGCGCGGAATTTCTTCCGGTGGATTTTGTAAATCGGCATCGAGCGTAATAATTAAATCACCGCGCGCCGTTTCAAAACCCGCCATCACCGCCGAATGTTGGCCGTAGTTGCGATTGAGAATAACGGCAACTACATGACTATTCGGCTCATTAGCAGCGGCCAGTAACATAGCTTCCGACTGATCACGACTACCATCATCAACTAATACTATTTCAAAATCACAACCCGTTTGTTCGCATGCAAGCAAAGTGCGGCGCAATAATTCTGGCAAGCTCGCTTCTTCGTTATACACCGGAATGACTACTGAAATTAATTTAAAACCATGTTTATTGTTATTCATTAACCGACTCCAAAACTTCGTGGATAGCGCGAATAACGCGCGCAAAATCTTTATCCGTCATATCGGGAAACAACGGTAATGTACATAAACGTGCCGAATTCCATTCTGTTAAAGGCAATGAAATCTGTGGATATTGTTCGCGATAGTATTTATGTGTATGTGCTGCGCGAAAATGTAAACCTGTACCAATATCTTTTTGCTGCAGGGCCTGCATAAACGCGTCGCGGTCTATACCGCAAGCTTGCGCATCAACACGCACCATAAATAAATGATTTGCATGCAAGTGAGGGTAATCGGGAACGGTTAAAGGTTTTAACGGCGAGCCAACAAGTGCCGAGCGATAGCGTGCGACTAAATCAGCGCGGCGCGCATTAAGTTCAGGCAGCCGTTTTAACTGTACAACTGCAATGGCCGCATTAATATCGGCAAGATTATATTTATAACCCGGCTCAATAACTTCTGCTTGTGGTTTGCGCCCCAAACTTAAACGATCAAAAGCATCCACAGCTAAGCCATGAAATTTCAACATACGTACTTTAGCGGCAATTTTTTCATCATCGGTCACGACTAACCCGCCTTCAGCACAGGTTACATTTTTAATCGCGTGAAACGAAAAAATTGCCGTACCTTGTGCGCCAATCCAACGCTCACGATAACGCGTGCCAACGGCATGCGCCGCATCTTCAACAATGGCGATACCATGCTGTTGCGCGAGCGCATAAATTGGATCAAGGTCGACAGGTGCGCCAGCATAATGAACCGGAATAATGGCTTTCGTGCGCGGAGTAATAGCAGCAGCAATGGATTCGGCGCTGACCATTAACGTATCAACATCCACATCAACAAATATCGGAGTGGCGCCGAGCAAGGTAATAATATTAATCGTGGAAACCCAGGTTTGCGAAGGCGTAATCACTTCATCGCCAGGGCCAATATCCAGAGCTATGAGTGTAACGTGCATTCCTGCGGTGGCCGAACAAACAGCAATTGCATGTTTGCAGCCATAGGTTTGACAAAATAATTGCTCTAATTCCTGGTTTTTGGGGCCAGTCGTTATCCAACCGGAACGCAATACTTCAGTTACCGCCGCTATCTCTTCGTCGCCGATCGCAGGCCGGGAAAAGGGTAAAAAATTCGTCATGAACAAACCTCATACAAACTGTTTATTAGGGGCAGTTTATTGGATGTAGTTTTTGCAGCCGCGAGGGTACGCGACTAATGCAAGATTGTCGATTGCAAGCGCCGCTCTAAATCAGGTTAAATGATTAGGCCACCTTAAATTACTGGATTTACGTGTGGGAGATTCCCGCGACATAATGAACAAAAGCGGCGACCTCAGGGCTTCCATCTTCTGGCGCCCAAGCGGCAGAATCGCTGGCAGTCACCGGAGTATATGGCCCTTCCTTAACTTCAAAGATTATCGAGCCGGATTCAAGTGCGGCAACCGAGTGCCACGTACCCGCCGGCATTTCCACCACGTGTAGCGCCGAATTACCCAAGATAAACCGCTCAACCTCGACGCCGGCATCATCAAAAATAACGACGCTGAACGATCCACGTAACACCGTCAGAACTTCCCAGCTGTGGGAATGACGATGTGGCCGAACATAAGTTCCCGGCTCCATAGCGATCGCCAGGCGTTGCACGGGCGCTGCGTGATCAGGATGCAGATTGCGGTTCATGCGCAAACGTGGAGCTGCCTGAGCTGCCTGAGTCAAAGTATCTAAAGCATTTGTATCAAGGCGCTTGATTGAACTAATAAGTTGAGCTGACATGGTTAACCTTTATATTCAAACATTAAAATATTTAAGTTTTGTTTAGCTTTTACTGAGATTCAAAGTTGCGGCTAAACAGAAATAATTTTGTTCCTGACGTTGGCATTGCCTGCATGCAGACAAATCAAAGTCATGATTAGCGCGCGCGATTTAATAAAAAAACACCCAAGGCTAAACAAAAAGCAATCGGCAACAATACTGCAAATAATGGTGAAAAACCAAACACCAAACTCGAAGGCCCTAATAATCTTTGTATCAATTCAAACAACACACCAAAAATAACACCAGTGAAGATTCGTTGCCCGGTAGTTACACTACGCAAAGGCCCAAAAATAAATGAAATTGCAATAATTACCAGGCTCGCTGTCGCCAACGGCTTTAATGTTTTCTGCCAAAAAGACAAGCTATAATCATCATTTTTAATGTGTTGTGCTTGTAAATAATTCATATAAAAATACAAATTTTGAATCGATAAATTTTTTGGATCCAACGCCAAAATATTTAACAAATCTGGAGTTAATTTCGTATCCCAATGTCGTGAACTTACATTTTCGATACTGGTTGAATTGGCGTTAATATGTGTAATAGCTACATCCTCCTCTTGCCAAAAACCATCTTGATAAATTGCTTGCTTGGTAAAGCTGGCGGCAACTAACTCTCGATCTTCATTAAAACTATAACGACTCACACCATAAATCACACCATTAGGTAACACCGCATCAAAGTGTATAAATTCATTTGCCTCACGACTCCATATGGGTTGCTGTGAGGCTTTAACACTTTTACCTATAGCCATAGCGCGACGATACTCGGCCATTTGCTCTGAGTAGGGCGTGACATATTCACCCACCAGCAAAGCGATAAAAATAAAAACTAATGCCGGGCGTAACGCCAACCAAACAATACGCGCAGTAGATACCCCAGCAGCGCGCACTACAACCAACTCACTGGTGTTTGCGAGAACGCCCAACCCAGCCAGGCAACCAATTAAACAAGAAAAAGGTACATAAGTATAAAGACGACGAGGTGCAGTCAGGGTTAAATAAATCATCGCCTCAGTAAAATTATAATTGCCTTTTATCGATGACAGCTGGTAAATAAGCCCAAAGATAAAATCCACCGACATAAACACTACTAACGTGAGTGCAATCGCACTGAAAACAACACCAGATATATAACGGGTAATTTTACGCATGGCCTTGTTTCTCTGCTGAATCATTGTTCGCAATATTGCTTTCTGCCACGCGGCGGCGACGCCACAAACTAAAATTTTCCCAGTTAAATATGAGCAAAGCTAAAAACGCAAACGCAACATGCACAACCCACAACCCCGGAAAAATTGGCCATTTACCGCTAGTCATTGCACTTCTTACATTACCTAAAAATGTGTAATACAAGAAATACAAAAGAATCGCGGGAAACATTTTAAAAAAACGTCCCTGACGGGGACTTGTACGACTTAAAGGTACCGCTAACAAAGTGCCAATGAAAACCATAATCGGCAATGCAAGACGCCATTGAAATGCAGCTCTTAGCGAAAGCTCAGCGGACGAAAATAATTCATCGGTAGATTTAGCTTCAATTTCATTTGTATATTCGCCGGATGCAACTACTTGCGGCAAATATTGGCCGTAACTAATAAAATGAACCACCTGAAATTCAGCAGAGCCTGGCTGCCCTTCGTATTTAACTCCTTCGTGTAAAACCAAATAACGCTGGCCGAACTCTGGATGCTGAACTTGCTCTCCATATTTGGCGACAGCTACCATAGGGCTGGATTTTTCTGAACCGTCGTGCGCAATAAAAACGCTATCAAGACGCTTACGATCAAGCGTAAGTTCATCAACATAAGTAATATTTTGTCCTAACAGCTGAAACCGCCCCGCGCTTAAACTGTCAAACTCGCTGCGATTGCGTTGTTCTTCCAACAGCTTTGCATTTAATTGCTCACCCAAAGGACTTAACCAAAAACTAAATAGCGCGACCACCAGTGCTATCGCGAAAGCAGGGATTAGGGTAATTGCCAATAATTGTCGTTGACTCATGCCGCACGCAAATAACACCACCATTTCACTTTCAATGTAGAGTCGTCCAAAACTGAGAAGAATCGCAATATAAAACCCGAGTGGTAAAATTATTTGTAGCAATCCAGGCATGTGATAACCAATCATGGTGAACAGCACACTAATCGCGTATTTCCCTGCAGCCGCTTCTGCTAATAAATTTACAAATCGCCCTGTCAAACTAATCAAGAAAATGATCAAACTAAGCGCACCGGCGCTTATTAAAATATCTTTACTTAGATAGCGAAAAATGACCACGCATTATGCTCCAAATACATTAAAGCCAAAGCTTCAGTAACCACCAAAACACCGCCAAACAGGTAAACGAAATTCGCGGACACATAGACCAAAAACAACAAAACAAATAGGCCCATAACAAAATTGAGGAAATCCCCGCATTATCACGCACAAAAAGCAATTTGTCTTGAGCCTTTTACGCAAATGGCAGATTGAGGTGATGGGTTCAGCGACGAGATATGGGCAAATATATAACTGCGGAAAACTGACTACGAAGCAAAAAGAATCCAGATTACACGGCCCATCAAGTACAGATCAATAGCAAAGAAAATGACCAACCGGCCAAAAATTGATCTTCTTCCGTATTGTTTCAGCCCCGAAAAGCTGATTCGGAAAACGCTGCTGAAAGACCCGGCGCAATCTTCGCGCCGGGGAACACTTACCACGTAAAAATTAAAATACACCCGCTACCAGTTGCATTTTCCCAGAATCATTCACCTGTAAAACCAGTTGAATATCATTGCTTGATGCTTTGGCAACCTGGCCATTTAATAAGAGCTTCGTTTTAATGGGGTACACACCTTGGGGCAACCCTTCCGGCAAAGTGAACGAGAATTCATTCGCATAGTGGCCGGCGCGCTTGGTTTCCCCGTTAACCACTTTGGTTAAGGATTTCAATTCTTTAGTATTGTCTTCGTTGTCAAAAATAACTATTTGTTCTTCAATAAGTGTATTTTTTTGTTCGCGGCCAGGCACAACAACCATATCAGATTTGATAACTACTTTTTTACCTGACTGAACCACACTGCCAGGCAATGTACTTGTTGTATAAACAGAAGCGAGCGGTTGCTCTGGCAAAGTCTCGTGCTCATCCTTATATTGCCTTGTTACAACAGCTTCATCGGTTATTGTCTTGGATTGATACTCTACAACCATATCAAATATTAATTTCGCTGCAACCGTAATGGCAGCAACTTTAGCGACGCCGATTAAATGCTCGCGATTCTTACATCCCTGATCATCTTTTTTGCATTTGTCAGACCTATCAAGCGAATTTTTTGCATCGTTTAAATTAAATGCATGGCTATAGCTGCTAACCAACATCGCCATCACTAAAGTTCCAATAATCTTTTTCATGTGCACTTCTCCTAGTTTATTTAATGGTAAAACCGGTTTCTTTAATTTTTCGTTGTGTTTCCAATGCGCGCATTTTGATGGCGATGGCATCAGGATTATTAGGCATTACATCCAAGGCTGCTTCAGCTTTCGCAATAGCGCAGCTATAGTTCTTTTTCTTATCTAAACAATCTTGTGCTTGTGCCAACATTTTTCCGACTTTTTCTTCTGCATCACGTCCTTGTTGCGCCTCTGCAGTGGCTGTTTGTTTAATTTCCATCGCTTGACTATTGGCCGCATCCAAAACTAAAACCGTATTAGCTTGCTTAATCGCGCAATCATATTTTTTCTGTTGCAAACAAGTTTGTGCCAACTGCATCTGCGTAGTAATTTTTTGTTGTTGCACCTGCGCTGCAAGCTTAGTTTTCTCCTGCATGGCTTGTAATTTTTTCTGTAGCTCAATCACTTCAGAATTAGTGAAATTTAAATCAGCCGATTTTTTTGCAAACATCGCAGCACAAGCAAAATCTCCGTTTAGCAAACAAATATCTGCTTGCTGTATGTAATCATGAATGATTTTTCCTTGCTCCAGATTATTTGCCGCCGTTAATAACTGCTGTGCTAGCGCATTGTTAGGTTCCAACCCGAGAACTTCTCGCGCTTTCACTTGCGCGCAAGCATCATCTTGCGCAGACAAACATGCCTTTCCCGCATTTAACAAGTTAGTAATTTTTTGGGCATCTTGTTGTTTTTGCAGTGCCAATTGCGCAGCCTTTACTAACTGAACAGCAACCTTATTAGTGGTATCTAAATTAGCCGCAACTAATCCGCGCTCAATCGCGCAAGAAAAATCACTTTGGGCAAAACAAGTCTGCGCTTGATCTATATTCTCAGCGATAGTGTTTTGAATTTTTAATTTTTCTGTATGCTGACTATTGGCAAACCAGGCCACGCCGCCAAGCGCAATCACCAACAAAACGATTGCCGCCACCAAAGCTGCCGAACGGCGCCGCGGAAATAACTCGTCGATAAAGCCCGGCACTGAAGCCGTACGCAAATTTTTATCCAACGCCAGGGCATGGCTTAATGCTTTCCACTCGGATTTACTCAAACCTTCAGCGGGAATTAACTTTAGACCCAGCTGTTTCGCCTCAAGTGCTGACTTACTTTTATAAGGATGGCTCCCGGTTAATATTTCATAGGTAACACAAGCGAGCGCATACACATCATCGGAAAAAGTCAGCGCATCGCCATTGACCATTTCAATGGTGGCATATGCAGGCGTGAGCGCGCCCAATTGGCCTGCATCAAATTTATGTTTTTGTGTTTCTTTAGAGGCTGCACGCGCGATACCAAAGTCCAGTACTTTAGCGGTACCATCGTTGCATACAAACACGTTGCCGGGCTTGAAGTCAGCATGAATAATGTGACGCTGATGCGCGTACGCGAGTGCGGTGCACATATCGCGCGCAATACTCAACGCCTTTTCTTTTGCTAAACCTTTTTTAAGCTGTGCTTTTATAAGATGATCAAGTGGCTCTCCATCCAACAACTCCATCGTCATAAATAAAGTGTCACCATCGCGATCAAAATCATGCACAGTCACTATATTCGGGTGCGCCAGGGTGTGCGATTTGGCAGCTTCCTGCTGCAGAGTAACAAACGCATTCGGATGATCCTTAAATGCCTGATTTAATACTTTGG
>JANYIO010000140.1 GCA_025362015.1 Gammaproteobacteria bacterium
GATCGCCCGCCCACAAATAGTTTGTAGTACCGAAGCTGTCTTGTTTGCGAATTCGGCGACCAATAGGATCGTAGCTGTAATCTGTTGTTTGGTTTTCTTTAACAACTTTTATTAATTGGTTGTTAACATTGTATTCAAAAATAGTTTCGAGTTTTCCGCCTTTGCCGCGCGTTTCGCGAATTAAATTTCCGCGAGCGTCGTATTCAAATTTGTGATCGCCTTGTAAGGTAAGTCGATTACCGCGCGTGGTTTTGCCTGTGGTATTTTTTTGTTGGGCAAGTAAATTTCCGGCGGGGTCGAAAATAAAATTTTCTTGCAGATCGCCTTCCGTGCGTTTTAGTCTGTCCACCATGTCGTACACATAGCGCACTTCCCAGGTGTCATTTTTCCCAATACCATCTTTCCCAACGCCATCTTTAAATGTACTGAGATTACCGACGTGATCGTATTGATATTCACGATTGATCACATCAGTTTTTTGTGCGCGATTTTGTGCGTGTTGTTTTACCAGGCGACCCATAGGATCGTAATCGCTGTGGGTAATTAATTCGCCTTGTTGGCGATTTTGTTCAAGGCCAAACGCATCGCGTTGAATTTGCGTAATGCTATTGCTATTAAATAAAACTTTTTGCAAACGATCTACTGCATCGTATTGATAATCAATTGTTTGTCGGTCGGGCAATTGCAATTTTTTGAGTTGGCCAGATGCAGTGCGTTGATAGTGAATATCCACCATGGTTTCGCTGATGCGCTGGCGCTGTGCGTTGAGATCGCTGTGATGCTCTTTAACCAAATGACCCATGCGATCATATTGAAACGCGAGGTATTGCTGGCTGTTGTAGGTTTCTTTTAAGCGACCTACCGGATCGTACATGTAACGATTTTTTTCGCTGGTGCTGCCTTCAATATCTGCCATGGCGCGGCTGGTTTTACCCAGCATGCGGCCGAGCGGATCACGTTCGAATTCGGTTATCACTTCGCCGGCATCTAGATGCTTAAGCAAATAGCCCGCTGCGTTGTATTTATAATGTTGAGTGCGCCCATCAAAACCGATTTCTTTAATCAGGCGTTCGTTGCCGTCGTAAACAAATGCGTAGTCATCACCATTTTCGTTGATTAAACGAATTAAATTACGTTCGGTATCGTATTCGTAAGCGAGGCTATTGCCTTCCGGATCTGTGCGGCGCACAACCTGGCTCAGGCCATCGTATTCATAATGGGTGACGCGGCCGCGTCTATCGCTCATGCGTTCAATCTGGCCGTTGGCGTTGTAGGCTATATCAACTTTTTCGCCGGTGGGATAAGTGATGCGCACCAGCTCGCTGCTGGCATTGTAAAAATATTGAGTAGTACCACCGTGGGCGCGACTTGCAAGCCATACATCCATTTGCACCAGTTGGCTGCGGGCGTTGTATTTGAAAACTTGCTTGTGACCTTCGGGATTTATCAGAGCAATAAGCTCACCTGCGTCATTCCATTGATAACGCGTCACCTGTTTACGTGAGTTTTCTTGTTTACTTAATAAACCTTGCGAGTTGTAGCTGTAATGGGTCACCTGCCCGTCTGGCGCAGTTAGGGTTTCCAATAGGCCGCGAGCATTGTAAGTGCGCTGCCAATGAGCACCGTCTTTGTCGGTAGATGAGGTTAACTTATCTTGAAAATAGTAATGAACTTGACGCTGATCGAGGGCATCTATTACGCCGATAAGTCGGTTGGCGCCGTCGTAAGAGTAACGAGTAGTATTGCCTTCCGGATCCATGTAGCTGGTGCGCAATCCACTTTCATAAGTGTATTGATGAATGCCGCCTTCGTTATCAGTTTCTTGCGTGATTAAACCAAATTCGTTGTAAATATATTCTTTGGTAAAGCCACGGCTGTCGGTGGATAGGGTGCGATTATTTGCTGCATCCCACACAAATTTATAATCATAAATCCCCTTATCGCCCCAGGTGTGAACGCAGCGTGCGCCAGCTTCTATGCCATCCCACTCATAGTAATAACTGAAACCTGTGGCGAGTGTACGCTGGGCAAAAAGATGGTTTTGGTAAGCGTAGGTTTCGCCGCGACCAGCGCTGTCCTGCTGCGCAATTAAATCTTTATCATCGCTGTAAGTATATTTTGCGACAGTGAAGCTTTCATTGGTTGCCTCATCTTGCAAGGCAACACGAGTGATATGGCCGCTGTTGTCGCGGGCAAATTGCAGGGCTTTACCCCAATTGCCAGCAATTCTTGCCAGTGCATTTTGCGCGTTGTAGTGCAGGGTTAAGCTAAAGCCTTGCGCATCTGAACCATCACTTAATGTTGGCGGTTTATAAGCAGGATGCTGAATTTGTACGAGACGAAAAGTACCGGTTTGCCCCAGGCGAGAGAAGACTTTGTGAGGCTGGCCGTGTTGGCGCAAGACGTAGGTTTCGTAGGAGATAGCATCAAGCGCCATCTGTTCGTTGATCAATTTGCTGCGTTGATTAATGCGCGGGCGTTTGAAGGCCAGCGTGCGGCCTTCATCATCACTTAACTCAACTTGTTGGTGGTCTTCATAGAGACGTTCACAACCTGAGTGAGTCCAGCCATGACCAAGACCAATGTCACGATTGTGGCCAGAGCGATAAGTACGTTTCCAGGTAAAAGGCAGTGGGCCCGACAACGTAAAATCTGTAAGGCTTAATAATTCCTCGCCAGACACCATGCTGATGGGGCAACCATTGGTACAGGTGTTAGCAACTGAGGGTGCCCCTGAGGTAGCAGCGTCGGAAACACTACCTGGTGTGGCCTTACTAATAGCACCGGCTTCGCTCGGAACTTCTGTGCTATCAGGATTCACCAAATGCGACTTCACATCTTCCTTGTGATGTGCCGGTGGCTCGCTTTGGCTGGATTTGCCTGCGCCTTTTGCGGTGCGGTGCCCGCTGTCTGATAGCGCGTTGAGGGCCGATGAAGGCGTGAGATAAAACTTTTTTGCCACCAACGCTGCGTTGATGGCTTCCACTATTTTATCCACACTGGCAGGCAGGGGTGCGGGGGAAAACAACGCTTTCCATGCCTCGGCCCACGTCATTGGCTGAGTCAGCGTTATATCTTTCGATAGACTATTGATGGCCGACGATGACATTGCGTCAGGTTTGGTGTTGGAAATTTGAAACTGTGCGCCTTTACTATCTTTAACGAGTATTTTCTTCATACTTCCCTGCTAGTTTGCGATTAGCGTTTTAATAATTAGTGAGTGGCATTGCGGTTTGATTGCGTGTCCAGTTAGTGCAGCTAAATCTCTGAACAAGGCCCTAACCCAGCGCGTAAGATTATCATAGCTTGTCAGCCAAATGAATTAAATGAAAGTGTTCACATGCTGACAATGTCATGACGATTTTTTTATTGCTAGCCTAGCTATTGTTAACCGAGTTATTGTTAGCAGAGCAACGCTTGATGCGAAAGCAAAATATCACCTACACAATGACAGCACCCCTCAAATTATTGGATTTTTTACTGGATTTGCTAGTGGCCTCTTAATTGGTCCTTTTATTGGTCTTTATCGGCCTAGGGACTTGCTTTCTATTGGTCTACTGACTTGCCTTCAAAATACGGCCTCTTCTTATTTTCAAAATTTTGCTTGCTAGGCTAGACTAAATTGACGACTGCAAGGCACCACTTACCATTTCTTAAAATAGATATCGTGATTCAACTCTGCAAAGCGCTGGCTTATGCACATCGCAACGGGGTTATTCATCGCGATATTAAACCGGGCAATATTTTGGTGGATTACGATGGCCATGTACGTCTGGTAGATTTTGGTATTGCCGGGTACTTTTCTACGGTTAATAAAACAGCCGAGAGTGATAATGTTGAAAATAAAATGGTGATGGGTACAGATGCCTATATGGCTCCAGAGCAATTCGATGGCGCGCATAAAGCCAATGATTTAAGTGATCTTTATTCTTTGGGTGTCGTCATGCACCAATTGTTTTTTGGAGGATTACCTTATCAGGTCAACGCATTTACTACTAAAGCATCTAGCTCGAGCGAGACAATCAGTGAACACGCCGATGAATTACGCATCCTAGTTGATTCTTGTATCAACCCTTTACCTAAAAGAGGCCAGCATCTGCCGATGGTATTCGTCAAACACTATTGTTAATTGTGCAAGGAAAACATTTACGCACCAATCGTTGGAATACAGAGTCGCGGCAAGATAATATTCCTGCCACTTACAAATTGCTGGATGTTTTAAAAGAAAATCCGTTCGGCACTACTTATTTAGTCAACGACCCTAAACATGAACGCCTGCTTGTCATTAAAAAACAACGTCTCGATCAAATCGGCAATGCGCAATTATGTGCAACAAAACTTATGCATGTTCAACACCCACATATCGCCCGTATTTTTGGTAGCGGAAAAAATAATCGCGTATTAATTACCGTTTCAGAATATTGCCCGGCCGGTAGTTTGCAAGAAAGATTGACGCAGGGTTTTAACCTTGGCCAATGGATGATAATGGCACAACAAATTTGTAATGCACTCGCCTGCGCGCATTCCCATGGAGTTATCCACGGCAACCTGCGCCCTAGCAATTTATTATTTACAGAGAACAATCACCTCAAAATAAGTGACTTTGGCTTTCCAGCACATACTTACGTTGACGACAGCCACTGGTACCATCCACGCAATGAACCTATATCCGCAAGCGCTGATGTCTATGCCGCTGGTGCAATTCTCTTTCAGCTTCTAGGTGAACAAACCCCTTCACATCGATATTGGGGTTTAAAAAATCGTTGGTTGTTACGCCATACGCCAAAATCATTACGCAATTTAATTTTACAAATGATTAATACAAATCCCAAACATCGCTTTGCCAATGCCAATACTGCAGCGCAAGCTTTTGAGAAATTTAACGAGGCGCAAAACACACAATTGCTGAATAGAATATTGACCTAGCATTTCGGAGTTAGATCATATCAACGTTAGGTCATAGTTAAGTAAAGCTAGGTTATTGTTAGGTTTTTTTATACATCGCTAGGAGTAGTATACCGAAGGCAATTCCACCCACACCTGCCCACACCGGTACATTCACATGCTTTTTCTCGTCGACTGCCAAGTGCAAAGAACCTATGTCAGCCTGATGAGTTTCCTTAGTGTAAGTAAATCCGCCATACATAAGCCCTAACGAGCCACCCACAATACACAGTATGGCAATTAATTTTGTAATATTCATAATGAAACTTCCTGATTATAGAAATAAATTTTTGCCAAAAACCATTTAAAAAATCACTATTTTTTTCTATCTGCTGCAGCGTTTTTTAATGCAACTACGATAGCCATAAACATAGGTGCAATAATTAACACAGCGGGTGAATAAGCCATTGCTACGCAAATAGCGCTAAAAATAATTAAAAAAACCATCATAACTTCTGACATTTTATTTCTCCTACTTATTAACATGAGTAGGTAATTGTTAGGTTTTTCTATACATTGCAAGTAGAAATATACCAAAGGCAATTCCACCTACACCTGCCCACACGGGTACATTGACATGTTTTTTCTCATCGACTGCCAGGTGTAACGAACCTATGTCAGCCTGATGAGTTTCCTTGGTATAAGTAAACCCGCCATACATAAGCCCCAGCAAGCCACCCACAATACACAGTATGGCAATTAATTTTGTAATATTCATAGTTAAACTTCCTGATTATAGAAATAATTTTTTACCAAAACGATTTAAAAAATCGCTATTTTTTTCTACCTATCACAGCACCTTTTAATGTTACTGCGATAGCCATAAACATAATTGCAATAAGTAGTCCCGCGGTTGAATAAGCCATAACTATGCAAATAGCGCTAAAAAGAATTAAAAAAATTATCATAACTTCTGACATTTTATTTCTCCTACTTAAAAATTATTTACGTTAATTATTTTTGTAACTCATTACCAGTGTCAGGTTGGTTACCGAAATGTAGTGACCAGCCTTCAGAGTTACTACAATCCACATAGCCCGCAGTATTAGGGCAATCAGTTGCAAAACCGTAAACACAAAATACGACAAATAACATTAAAAAAATAAAAGTAACAGCATCTAGAATTTTAAAAGTTTTCATTACTGGCTCCCAGTGCGGAATTGTTCTGCAATCAATACATTTAACGCAACTTGTCAACGCAGCCTATGGATTAAGGGTTTGGCGATTCAGGTTACACACACATTAAAAATTTCGCGTGCTGCAAGATTAAGCGTGATGAGCTGTTCAGGTCTGTACGTTGGCTAACACTCGAACAGGAGCCGCGCTAACACTCAGTTTGCGTCGCCATACATTTACGCTACAGATACAATTTTCACCAACTATTTCACTACCTCTCATATCAATTTTATTGGTGTGTTTGCGCACAGACGCACGACTAGCGCAGCGCCTATTGTTGCAAACCAGATTGGGTTCAAGTGGATAGAGCTGAAATAACAGCTACTCGCTTACCGAACTGCTCCCTTAAAAACTTTCAAAAGGATTCCACCATGCAAACTACTTCTAACTCAAGCAACACAAATTATTTAGACGCTAAAGCTCATAAAACTTCATCTTCGATCTCTAATGAATTTCATAGTTTTCTTAATGATGTTGAAGATTTATTCAAAGCCACTACTTCACTTACTGGCGAAGATTTAGCCAAAGCTAAAGCCAAACTCGGTGCACGGATTGAATCTGCTAAAGAATCAATTGAAGACATTAGCGGCACTATTGTTCAGCAAGCACGCAAAACAGCTGCTGTCTCCAACCATTACGTACATGAACAACCATGGACCGCAATTGGTGCAGGCGCAGTAGTGAGTTTCGCACTCGGCTATTTGCTGGCGCGCCGCACATAAGCTTAAGCTGCACACAAAGCTAAAAGGGCGTAATTTATTGCGCCCTTTAACTCATCTTCCACCCGAATTTAATAAACAAACATTACTCTCCGCAAACTTTTGCTTTTCCCCTTCAATAAATCACGCCACAAGTCTTTCGATCAACAGGATTGATCAACCCAGAACACACCTAACCTATTGATAAATAGTCACTTTGCAATCCACTTCTTAATAAACCACCGCTCAAGCTCATTTTTAAATCAAATTGGTTGATTTTTATCTGGCGCATTATTCAACATTGCTATATATTTTGCGTCTTTAACAACCCAATTAATCAGTGACGGATCACCTTACGGATCAATTAAGGTACTGTTTAAATGTTAAAGGTCATTAATTACCCTTATTTATTATCGCCAACACCTGAAGAACAACCGCAGGTTGTGGAAGACACTGTCCAGGCGACCTACGCTGACCTCATCATCGATTACCTGGCTCAACTCGGTATAGACACCGTTTTTGGTGTTCCCGGTGGGGCAATCGAACCCCTGTTAAATTCTTTAGCGCGCAGTGAACGCAATGGCGGACCACGTCTTGTGGTAGCGCGTCACGAGTGCGGCGCTGCGTTCATGGCAGATGGATATTATCGCGAGACCGGTAAAATGGGCGTGGTATGCAGCACTACGGGGCCAGGCGCCACCAATTTGATTACTGGTGTAGCGTCCGCTCTTGAAGATGAAATTCCAATGCTAGTCATTACCGCACAGACTCCCCTGCCTAAATTCGGCAAACGCGCCTTACAAGAATCCAGCTGTACCGCTATTGATACTGTTGGCATTTTTCGCTATGTCACACAATTCAATACCCTGATATCTCACCATGAACAACTGGAAGGCAAGCTGGTTTCAGCTATCATGGCGGCGCACCGAGTGCCCAATGGGCCTGTGCATATTAGTATTCCCTCCGATATTCTTAGAGCCCCGGCCACTATTAATGGGCATATCCACAGCGATCTGCTAATACACAATTTCTCGATGTCCGATGATTCTGCCATTACTCGTCTGGGTGAAAAATTAGGGCGCGTAAATAATATTGTTATGTATATTGGTAACGGTGTCGGTAAAGCCAGCAAACAAATTATGGAGTTTATTGAGCTTACCGGAGCCGCATTTGTAACTGGCCCGATGGGCAAGAGCTGGGTTAACGAAAAACATCCGCAATATCGTGGCGTCTATGGTTTTGCCGGCCACGAAAGTGCCAAAAATCTTCTGCAACATAAAGACGTTGACCTGATTCTGGCGGTCGGTACTGCACTGGGTGAGCTCGGAACCAGCGGTTGGAAGAACGATTTACTCAATACCAAACTGGTGCATATTGATTCATCGATTGAGCACTTTACCCGCTCTCCCATGGCCAATTTGCATGTATTCGGCAACATTGATGTGATCTTTGACCGCCTACTAATTAGTGTGCGCGAAGCGCGCAAATGGGGTAGAAAATGGGACACCATACCAGGCAACAAGCAGATCAATGCTAACGGCGGCTATGCAACCCTGGCTGTACCCGAGAAATGTTACTCCAACGATATCCCCATCAAACCGCAACGGCTCATGAGCCACCTCTCCAATTACTTGCCGGAGAATACACGCATATTTGTCGATGCCGGCAATGGCTGGTCATGGGCAACTCACTACCTGACACGCTCCAATAATGAAGGCCTTTATCGCATAGCCATGGGTTATGGTTCTATGGCGTGGTCGATAGGCGCAGCCATAGGTTCTGCCATCGCAAACCGTACGGCGCCAACACTGTGCATAGTTGGTGATGGCTCTTATTTGATGAGCGCCCAGGAAATTACCGTAGCCGCGCAACAAAAATTACCAGTTGTTTTTCTCGTGCTGAATGATGCCGCCATGGGCATGGTCATGCACGGCCAAAAACTCGGCAAGCAAGAATCTATCGGCTGGGAGCTGAACGAAATCAACTACGCGGCTATGGCGCAAGCCATGGGCGTAGAAGGAATTATTATCGAATCGCCAGAGCAACTAGAAGCATTAAATCTCAACGCATTGTTTGCCAAAAACGGCCCGACCTTGCTGGATGTTCGCATTGATAGAAACGAGGTGCCACCGATGGGAGATCGCATTAAAGGATTGGCGGCTAACAACAGCTCCGCAACACCAGGAGGTTAAGCTTACGCACTGAGTTTTTTCAGACAGTATTCTTGGGTGATAGACTTTTTAGTTTGTGAAATGGCGCGGCGCGCTATGCTAGGCTAAGCTGATGCATAAAGCGGAGAGCCCAGTGTTACACAATACCGACAATCATCCCCAAGCATCGTCGATTATTAACATTCTCATTGTTAATAATGACCTTTCCGCACAGCAAAAAATAAGCACCTGCTTAGTGGCCTCCGGCTATTTCAGTGTAACGCTCGTCGAATCAGCTAAAAAAGCGCTGCGGTTTCTGCGCCAGACTCCTATAGACTTACTCATTGTTGATGTAGACACCCAAGACATGGACGGCTGGCGACTTTCACGGCTAGTACGCAGCGGCATATTAAATTGTCGTGCCGATACGCCGATTATTATAGTCGCCAGTACCTGGTGCGAACGCATTGCCGAAGTCACCGCGCGTGAATACGGAATCAACTACCTACTACCTCTCGATCACATTAGCCGCCTACCGGAAATTGTGCATCACCTGACAACTGAACAAAAAGGTGAGCTGCCCAAACCGCGTTTATTAGTGGTGGAAGATCAACAAGACACCTCCGATTTAATTCAACGCATACTCGCTATTCCGTTTGATATCCAAGTGGCAAACGATGGTGAGGCTGGCTTAAAAGCCTGGCAAGAAGGGCGCCACGATTTGGTTTTGCTCGATGTAATGTTACCCACATTATCGGGGCGCGATATTTTGATCGAGATTCAGCGCATTGACCCCAATCAGCCAGTAGTGATCATGACTGCGCATACCACTATCGGCCAGGCAGAAGAATTAATGTTACTCGGCGCGGTAGACTTTTTACCAAAACCCTTTCGCGCAGAACAATTACGCAAGGTATGTGATATTGCGATTCACCGCGAAGATTATCTAGTGAGTAATGCGCAATTTGCCGCACGCGTAAAATCGTTGGAGGATCGTGAACTTGAGTTTCGCAACCTCTATGAAAATCATCACCAATTATTGAATGACTTGCAATCGGTAGTCATGGAGTTAGATGAGCAATTACATATTTGCTTTTTAAATCGCACCTGGGAAACATTAACGGGATATTCGCTTGGGTATTCCACGGGTCGTTCGCTAGAAGATTTTACCGCGCCAGAAGATGCACAGCAATTTGCCGTATTTAAAGAAAAAATTAATGCTGCCATTCATCAGAAAAAAAACAGTGCAGAAATAGAGCTTTGCTTACGTGATAGCAAAAATCAAAAAATTTGGACGCAATTAAAAATTAGCCGATCCACCAAAGGTAAAAAAACTTCCATACTAACCATTTGTATGGATAACATTACCGAACAGCGAAAATCACAAGAACAGCTCAATCATTTAGCGCTGCACGATTCGCTCACCGGGCTCTACAATCGGCATTTTTTCGAAATCACACTTGAACAACTCGCAGCAGATTCGATTCGCAATCAACGTCAACACGGGCTCGTTTACCTGGACCTTGATCACTTCAAAGTGATCAACGACACTTTTGGCCATCAAAAAGGTGATGAAGTGTTACGCGAAATGTCCTCATTATTAAGCAAGAGAATTCGCAGTAACGATATTCTTTGCCGACTTGGTGGCGACGAATTTGCGGTATTACTACACGATATCAAGAGCAATGACGTGCAAGATTTTGCGCAAGATATTCAAAAAATCATTGGTGAATTTAGTTTTCAGTCACAAGAACAACGCATAAATTTGGGCTGTAGCATTGGCTTCACCTTAATTGACGGCAGCACCAGCAATGCCGAAGAACATTTAATGCGCGCAGATATAGCGCTCTATGTTGCCAAAGGCCGTGGGCGAAATCTTATTCATCAATACGATTCTGACGACAATGAAAGTGATGAGTTACGGCGGCGTATAGATGTATCACAGAAGGTGCGCAAAGCCATCACCGAAGACCGTATGGTGCTTTATTTCCAGCCTATATTTGATATTAACAACGATAAAATTTCCTACTACGAAGCACTCATTAGGATGAAGGAAATTAATGGTGATGTCACCGGCCCGAATGATTTTATTCCCGCACTGGAAGCCGCAGGAGAAATGCATTTACTGGATCGCTGGATTATTAAGTTAGCCACACGAACCCTGAAAGAACACCCAGAGTTAAATCACATCGCTATTAATCTTTCTGCGCAAGCGTTTAAAGATGAAAACCTGGTGCCATCTATTTTGGAAAGCTTAAAAAATACGGGTGTAAATCCCAGTCGTATTACCTTTGAATTAACCGAAAGTGCAAGTTTATTTAATCTCAATATCACGCAACGTGTTATTGCTGAATTACATGCGTTAGGTTGTAGCTTTTCAGTTGACGATTTTGGATCAGGGTTTAGTAGTTTTTCTTACTTAAAAGATTTGCCCGCAGACTATATAAAACTGGACGGTTCATTTATTCAAAATTTACACAAGGACACTATTGACCAGGCTTTGGTAAAAGCAATTATTCAAGTCATACAAGCTTTGGGCAAAAAAGCCGTTGCAGAGTACGTCGAAAACGGAGAAATTTTGGAAATTTTGAAAGATATGGGTATCGACTTTGTGCAAGGTTATCACATAGGTCACCCTATGCCCGTTGAAAACATCCTGTTGGCAAAAAAAAAACTGATGGCTAATGGTTAAGCACCAATGCCAAAGAAACCTGAAATTTTTCAACAGGAGAATATATTAGATTGTGTTTATCCACTATGCGCGTTTAGCCAATATACACTTCCAGTATTCGCCTGATGTTAACTACGCGCATTGTTTTTTTATTCTGTGAACATCACTAATAACTTTATTTATTCCCAGTGACGCAGCATTAACATATTTATTGATTAAAATAATGATTATCTTCTTAGTAATTGGATTGTTTTGCATTGCAAATTTGCTGATTTTTCAGACAGAGGCTATACCTACTCAATAACAATCCTGGGAGTTTTCACCAATGCTGGCACGACTTGCCTTTCGCAAGAGAGTTGCAGTTATTCTGTGGCTAGCACTATGCGTATCCCCTCTTGCTGCGAGCAACGGGAATTTAAGATTCGAACACTTAGCACTAACAGGCGAAGTCGCCGATAAAAACGACAACTTAAGCGCAGTTAGAGCCACGATTAAAGATACACACGGATTCATGTGGTTTGGCGGTGAAAATGGATTAGGCAGATATGATAGCCAGGATCTGGTAATTTATCAGACAGATTTTGACAACCCTAAATCCATTAGCGGCAATTTTATTTGGGCGCTGACTATCGATCATGATGGCGTTTTATGGATAGGCACAGGCCGCGGGTTGAATCGCTATAATAACAACACGGATGATTTTGACCGTTTTATGGCCGATCCCACCGTAAAAAATCGAATCGCCAATAATAATATTAATACTCTGGCAGTTGATCAAGATAACAACCTACTTATCGGTACCGGAAATGGTCTATCCATTTTAAATCCAGAAAGAACACATTTTCAAAATTTTTACCCGCATCCCGATGAGGACAGTAGCTCTAGTCAAAATCTGATTCGCGATATATTTATTGATAAACAAAATAGAGTTTGGGTAGGCACCAATAAAAATGGCTTAAATTTATTTGATCGGAAAGCTGGAAAATTTTTCTCTTATCGCAACAACCCAAAAGATCCCACTTCATTATCCAGTAACGATGTAGCAGCAATTGCGGAAGATGCTAAAAGTCAGCTATGGGTGGGCACTTATGGTCAAGGACTCAATCGCATGCACGCAGATGGAAAAACATTCACACGCTACCAACAAAACCCAACAGATTTGACATCTCTCGCCAGCAATAATATTTCATATCTGCTTAAGGATACGCAAAACAATTTATGGGTAGCTTCAGATCATGGAGGGATAAATCTATATCTACCGGAGACAGATTCATTTCAACATTTTACCCATAATGGTTATGATCCGAATAGCTTGAGCAGCGATAATCCGCGCAATATCTACGAAGACGATGAAGGTAATTTATGGGTTGGCATGTTCCCTACTGGCGTGGATTTTTTAGATAAATCGACAACCGTTTTCACCAACTATTTTCATAAGCCCGATGTTAAAAATAGTTTAAGCAACGGCGGAATTTTATGTTTTTTTGAAGATAGTGAAGGAATGTTATGGATTGGTACCGAAAATGGTCTCAATTCCTTTGATCGAAAAAAAAATGTGTTCACGCGTTACTTTACCGATGCTGCAGATACGCAAGGTTTAAAGCTGGGTGCTGTCCTTACTATTGAAGAAGATGAAAATAGCGACCTATGGATAGGAACTTGGTCTGGTGGATTACATCGGCTCTCAAAAAAAACCGGGAAAATAAAAAGCTACCTGCCTACTGAAAATAATGCAGCCAGCCTAAGTGACGCTTTCGTGTGGAAAATTCATCGCGACAACGAAAACACGCTCTGGTTAGCAACAGAGAATGGCGGCATTAATAAATATAATCGCACGACAGACAGCTTCACGCATTATCTTGCAGATCATGGCAACCCCGATGCCATTATTAGCAATCAAGTTTGGACCATTATGGAAGACAAGCAAGGATTCATTTGGGTGGCAACGCTGGAAGGCTTAGATCGCTTTGATAAAACCAGCGAAAAATTCACTCATTTTTTACACAACCCTAAGGATGCAAACACAATAAACAGCAATCAAATTATTTCGCTTTTTGAAGACAGTCGCGGAAAAATTTGGATAGGCACCAGAGATGCAGGTGTTAATATATATGATCCGATTACACACAAGTTTTCAGCGCTGAATGTACAAGATGGCTTACCATCAGCAACAATTTCCAGCATCATTGAAGATAATGCGGGCAACATTTGGGTAACCACTGTTAACGGAATTGTACGTATAGAGCCGAATACTTTTTCGCTAAAAGTCTTTAATAAAGCGCACGGCCTAGTGTCAAATAACTTCAACCGCGATGCCACTTTCAAAGATCAGCAAGGCAACTTATACGTAGGTAGCATTGGTGGTTTCAGTGTATTTAACCCCGCCAACATCATTCGAATATCATCACCCCCGCCCGTGGCTATCACCAAGTTTCGCATACTCAATCAACCAGTACAGGTAAATGGAGTTGACGGTTTATTGCAGCAATCCATCACCGCGACAAAGAAACTAATACTCAGCTACAAACAAACTATGTTTTCATTTGATTTTGCAGCACTCAGCTATCGCTCCCCCTCGAGCAACAAATACGCTTACATGCTTGAAGGTTTTGATGCCGATTGGCATTACATTGGCAATCAGCGAACGGCAACTTACACGAATATCAGCCCTGGGCACTACACATTTAAGGCAAAGGCGGCAAATAAAGAAGGTGTATGGAATGACGCAGGTACCGCAATTGAAATCAATATTACACCGCCATTTTGGCAAACCTGGTGGGCCTATTGTAGTTACATAATTGTGTTTATCGGCATGATGTATCTAATCAATAAATACAAAAATATGAGTATTAAAACAAATATCTATCGTATTTTAGCGGCGACTGACCCACTAACAGGTATTTATAATCGTGCGGGTTTAGCGCAAGTCGTCAATGAATTCTTTATGCATAGAGTCAGTCACCAAAATGTATGTCTATTAATTTTTGATATTGACCATTTCAAAGATATCAACGACACATACGGCCATGATATTGGCGATCAAGTTCTTAAAGATTTCACATCACTTGTAGCCCGCAATATTCGAACCGGTGATAATTTTGGGCGTTGGGGTGGAGAAGAATTTGTACTGGTTTGCGCAAATACGACACATGATGGTGTGCTCTTTCTAGCAGAAAAAATACGTGAGACTATCGCTAATAATGTATTTGAGCATGAACATATTTCTCTCAAGCTAACGGTTAGCATTGGCATAGCGTGCGCAATCCATGAAGACACTTTTGAAACATTATTTAAGCGCGCAGATCTAGCCTTATACGATGCGAAGGAATCCGGCCGTAATCGCGTTATTTGTACAGCAACCAAAAATCACGCAGACTAAACATCATAAATAGCCCACGCATCGAATGCTGACTTCCTGCTCGCAACCACTCAACTTAACTTTATTAAATTTTTTGTTAAGCTTTTTTATTAAGTTTGTTTATTGGGGCGTATTAATTAGAGCTAGCTAATCAGGGACCTTGCGCAAAGGCGCGCCCTGATAATCTATATCTTCACAACGCAGCGGTAAAAAAGTATTAGGCGGACGATGAAAAGTATCCAAATAACACGCTGTCACACCGCTGGCGACAAGCATGGAAAACATTTGATAGGTCTCTTGCGGGTTGAAACCTTGATCTGAAAGAAATGCAGACATATAACCATTAATGTTCATACCTTCATCAAACTGCTGCATAAGAATTTTTTCAATTTCATAAGCTAGCAACATATGTTCGCCAATTTCAAAACCCAGCTTACGCCCAACTTTTTCCATCACTTCCAAACGCTCGTCGCCTTTAGCAATGGGGCGTTTGTAACCCATGATATAGGGCTTACCTTTACACGCGGCGAAGGCTTCATTAATAATCTCTGCAGAAGTTAAACCCTGCTTATGTTTTGCTAAAGCTTGCTGTATGAAGGTGACGCTTTCTATAAGCGGAAACACACCGTAAATTCTCGAATCCGCCGCTAAGGAGCCCATCGCAGTTGCTGCCATTACTGAAGTGCGCACAGTTCCAGCGAGCGCACCTATTTGATTACACCAAATACGCGGATCAGGCCAACTAAGGCATCCGTAGAGCGCTTCAACCCAATCAGCTAAAGACTTGTCTACCAATTTTCCCGTTGCATTAAGAATTAGTATTTGGAAGTAGGATTTTTCACCGACTAATTCTTCAAGCATCGAATATCCGTGACTAAAAACACCTTTGCCTGGAAACCAGCCACCAGTGTTACTGATTATTTTTCCTCGTCTTTGCTCGAGATAATCAATCAACTCTGGATTGCTGTTGGTAGCATTATTGTTGGTAGCATTGCTGTTGGTAGGATTGCTGTTGGTAGGATTGCTGTTGGTAGGATTGCTGTTGGAAATGGGTTTATCGCTCGATAACATAATTTTCATCACCGACAAAAGGCATAGCGAGGATAGGTTTACTAGCCAGCTCAAGGCCGTGTGCAATTAAACCTGGCGAACCCATTAACTGAAATAAAGCACCGCCAGCGCGAGGCTGAAAGCCAAGATCAATAAATACTGCAGCGGCAACACCGGTTGTGAGCCAGCTAATGCCATGCGATGCTAAAGCTGAAACCATTTCGCTACTCCACTTCAGCGCATTACCTGCTCCCTCAAGTTTCAACATCCGATTCGCAATGCCTAATGCCATAAGCTCAATACCGCCATTACGCTTACCAAAACCCGGTGTTGTTTGGCTGTTTTCAAATGTAATATTTTTTGCAGTTAATTCTTGTAAAAAAGTTTTTGCAAATTCATGCGGATTACTACTCAGGTTTTTTGATAAAAAATGCATGGCACTTTCAACTTCACCACCACCCGAATGCTGACCACCCAAGACGGCAGCAGCTATAGGTAAAATATGGAGCGGATCTGTTTTGCCCACGCCAACATTCATCGCCGCCCTCGTAGCAGGATGACGTGGCCCGGGATTAATTAAGGCAATCATCAACGCTTGTAGCAACTGTGCTTCTGCTTTGGTGGGCAGTTCACCGCGAAATAATAAATAAAATACATCGACGAAAGATCGCTTTTCCATTAACTCAAATAAATCATAACCATGACACAAAGCCGCAGCTGCAATATAAGGATTATCGCTGCTGGGTTCTTCTTGCCAAATTTGCGTAACAACACGTTGCGCAAACGGTTCGTTGCGGCTGCGCACTTGTTCGTGCTTAAGTTCTTCGGCCATGTAAAAATTCTCAAACGTTTTGGATATAATTTTTCCGGGTTATTTATTCAAAATTATTTTAATGCGTACTTCAATTCCAACCAGGCACTGCGTGATTCTAACGGATAATCCCCTGGAATTGTGCCACTACTCGGCTCGCGTGCATCGACATTGGTAGCGTTACGCAATGCAATAGAGGCATCCAAATCCGGAAAAATATTTTTGCGATGAAGAGTAATGTTTAACAGAGTGTAATTGTTTATTTTCGGACGATTATCACCCACTGCACGATGACGATCACCCACCCAATCGAGCTGACCGCTTACATACCAATGAGAAATGAATTCCCAATTGGCGTTAACTTTACATTGCTGACCTGGTGCTTCAGGAATTGCAGCATTTGTTTTCGTATCGATCGCTTCTTGCTGTGAATAACTTCCACTAAAATGTAATCGTGAAAAAGGTTTCCAATTAACTTCAAACTCAAAGCCTTTACCATTTTGATCGCGAGCATTTTGCGCTGTTTTTGTAGGAGACCCCGCATCAGACAAAAACTCAATCATATTTTGAGATTGATAATTAAATAATGTCAGTGTTGTTTGTAAATTTGAGGTGGCACGATAGTTAAACGACAACTCTTCTGTATCAACGTGCTCTGGCTTAAGATCAGTATTACCAAGAGAAACAGGATTATTTCTGAAATAAAGTTCTGCAAATGATGGCGCACGAAAAGCACTGCCATAAAGTACTTTTGTGGTGAATTTTTCATTGGCCGTCCACACCAAAGCTAACCGTGGATTCGTAGTACCACTAAAGTCTGAATAGTCGTCGTAGCGTAGGCCAGCGGTTAATTCCAAATTCGCCATAATTCGCCATTCATCTTGTAACGATAGATAACGTAAATTGCGCGAGCTATCAGGCAAATACACCAAAGCAGTATTGCTAACATCTGTGAGTGTGCCATCCACAATCGGCATGCTGCCATCAATCACACCTGGGCCAAAATTTTTAGTTTCACGCGCTACTAGAGTTTGCCGCCTGAGCCCGGCAGCCAGCCTTAAACGATGAGAATCCCAACCTGTAAACAGCGATGTAAAATCCATCTGACTATCCTTGGAGACACTGCCAGGATTACCGAAGAGCCCGTCAGAAAACTGAACAATGCCAGCCGGTGTTGCAAAATTGAGATTCCCATCGCTACCGATTGGTAATACTGTTCCAGCGGGAAGCAGTTTAAAAAGAGTTTGTATGTCGTAGTACAGATAGCTAAGACGGACGCTGTTATCCCACTCGTCAGACCACTTACCAAAATGATAAGTCAGGTCAACCATTCGTAAATTGCTATCGTCTCTGCCTTCAGGATCAAGCGCTTGAGCACCACCGGCGCCCACACCAGCATCGGTGGAATGCCAATTCCATAAATTTAGCTGGAGTTGCTCAGTACTTAAGGCCAAATGCGTATCAAGCAATTGATAACGAGTTGATAGCGCGCTCGGAGCCAGCGATGCCTGAGTGTTTAATTTCGAATCCAGCAACGACTGTAAATCGGAATCAATACGGCGATTATTGTCACCTTCACTTTCTTGATAGGCCAGATTAAACGCAATGCCCACACCTTGCCATTGAGTGGCGCTTTGCAGCCAAAAATCATGGCTATTAAACGAACCTGTGCGTGCCCCTACTTCGGTTCCTTCAATGGCAGCAGCATCTTTGGTGATCACATTAATGACACCCGAGTAAGCATCGGCTCCATATATTGCCGAACCAGGGCCGCGAATAACTTCAACTCGCTCAATGCTGGCTACCGGTAAGCGAAATAACGTTGGTCGCCCGCCCTGCAAACTAAATTGCACCGGAACGCCGTTTAACATCAATAAAACTTGGGGGTTAAAACCGGTATGAATACCTCGAATCGAATACACAGAATCAAGGCGACTGAGAGAAGAAAGCGAAACGTGTAAACCAGGAACTGTTTCTAAAATTTCATCAAGATTTCTCGCTCCCATTGCATCTATTTCAGCAGCGGAAATAACCGATGCCGTTGCAGGGGCCTTATCTAAAGGAGTGCTATTGCCCGTCGCAATTGAGATTTGGACTTTACCGAGATCAGCCAGTGACAAGTTGTAGAAATCAGTCGTCACATTTTGTTGATCCTCAGCTGCAAACACCAGACTTGAACCAGCACACAACAACAATGGTAATAGACGGAGATAAGATGCTGACATATGGCAACCTATTAAAAGCTCTGAAATTAAAATTCCGAGATAGAAACCCCGAGATGAGCAGTTCCGAAAACACTCACAAAAACAAAAACTGACGCGGTTTTTGTGTGAATGATTACCCGAGGTTATTATCTGTTATTAATCTGCAATCTCGCGTACCAGATCCATTTTTAGCTGAGGCGCAGTACAATAATCACGTGTAATTCTAAAAACATTCCTAGCGTTAAAATGCTTCTGTCGTTAAATATTTCTATTATTAAGTATTAACTATCATTATTTTTTGCACCAAGAGTAAGTAAATATAGTTTACTCAGAGATGAAAGCAAATCTTGGCGCATTATCTATTAGTGTTGCATTATTTATGGGCTGCTGCCTTGCTTGCTGCGCTACTTATTGGTTGGTGCATTACTTATAGGTTTGCGTTAGCTTTGCCAGACGCAAGTCTTTTGTTTGGGGCAAGCTTTTGCACAGCGAGTTTTAGAGTCTCTCTACCGATAGGTTTGGTTAGGTACTCTTCGGCATGACGCTTATTGGAATGTTTGCGTTCGTCCATAATAGAAATAATAATGATCGGAATATCGCAAAGCTCTGGGTCAGCTTTTATTTTCTCAAACAGCAGCCAACCATGTTCATCTGGTAGCAACAAATCCAGAGTTACTACTTGCGGCTTTATCGTCTGCACTAAATGCATGCCTGTTTCTGCATCGCCTGCGGTATGTACGCGATACCCTTCGCGCCTCATAGTGCGCGCCATAATGTCCAGGAAAGCAGGATCATCGTCAATCATAACAATGTGCATCCCATCTTCCGATGCGCTGTTATCCATCCCCTCAACATCATATGCAACATCGGCCGTTGATGAACCAAAAGTGTGGGATGGCGTAATGGGTAGCGGCAAGCTAACCATAAAAGTAGCACCAGCACCTAACTCACTATCAATTTCTATAGTGCCCCCCATCAGTTCACATAATTGGCGTGTAATAGAAAGCCCAAGACCACTGCCTTGAAATTTTCGCGTGATGCTGCTATCAGCTTGTCTGAACATATCAAATATATGTAATTGTTGTTCAGGTGAAAGCCCGATTCCGGTATCCGCCACACTCATAAAAATTCTACGTGGCTCATGAAATGCTTTGACCGTGACCACCCCTCCGGGAGAAAACTTACTGGCGTTGCCTAAGAGATTAATTAAAATATGCAATAATTTCTCAGGATCAGCCATGGGTAAAAAAGCACCGTCATTCACATCAACTTTTAATTGAATCGAATTTTTTTCGAACAACGGCGCAACAGCACTCAGCGCTTCATCTACCAAACTCGAAAGTTTCACTTCTGTTAAATCTAATTCCATTCTGCCAGATTCAATTTTTGCTAAATCCAACACTCCATTAATCAATTTTAGTAAGCGCTCGCTATTGCTAATCACCCGCATTAAATCATTAATATGACGCTGATCATCCTCCAGCTTCAATTCTTCAATAACAACCTCGCTGTAACCGATGATCGCTTGCAATGGCGTACGTAATTCATGGCTCATTAACGATAAAAATTCACTCTTCGCCTGACTGGCATCTTCTGCTTTGCGCTTGGCAATAGCGAGCCGGTCTTTGGCTATTTGCAAATCCTGACTGTGCGCGGCCAAGCGCTGGTTATCACGGCGTTTTACGGTGTAGGCGATAAAAATAGTGCCAATTAACAGCATGCCCAAAATTACCAAGCCCCATGAATATCGCAGCGCGATTTTTTGTGAACCTATGGTTTTATCCAACCCGGCAATAGCAGATTTTTGATTGTTTATTTCAGATTCTTGCGTAGCAATTATATTGTTGAGGAACGCCAAACGTTTTTCACGCACATCAATTTCAGCAACAACTTTCTTTAAAGATGCTTGCTGGTCATCCAATTCCTTAGTGCGCAAATCCACTTCATGCAATAAACCCAAACGTTCTTTTTTGCTTTTTTCTATTTGCTCATTTTGATTTTGTAACTGAATATTTTGATTAACAATAAGAACATCACTTATTTTAATATTTTGATTCAATTCAAGCAGTTGTTTTTCCAGGCGTGCATTCAAGGTTTCTTGCGCTTGAATGGTTACCGTTAACTCATTCAAAGTTTTCTCACGACCTTGAAGTTTTTTTTGTACATCGACTAAAGAGACTTGTCCTTCACGAAACAATTTCGCCACATCAATTTCACTACCGCCATTTAAAATAAGCTCAGGTAATGGTTTAAGACCTTGATTGAGAATATTGGATTTGTTGACTTCAAAATGTACATGATCATTTTCAGTTGTTGTAAGATTAATCATTACCAACTGTTTATTGCTGTAATCTGCCGTGACCAGCAACACCGGTTTCCCTTCAAACGAATCATAGATATCTGAAATAGCTTTGTTGTTAGCATGCTCAACGTAAATTAAAGCGTATTTTGAAAGTGAAGTGATGCTATTAACCTTACTAACTGTAATAGGCAAATTTCTAAGTTTAACTTTATCTTTAAGCTGGGAAAGCTCTGCAAAAAGTGATGGGTTATCGGAGCCATAAACCCCTATGTCAAATGACGTCATAGCTGACTCATTTGGCCACTCAATATTTTTAGCAAAGTTGTACAGATAAGAGGCAGTAATTTTCTGTTTGTTAAGCGCTTCAGCCCCTGCTGGACTATTAAGAACCGAGAAAATCACAACCGTGAGAATTAACTGCAACCAATGGCGTATAGCTATTTGCTTCAAATTCAAAACAATTAAAAAGTGTTTCTTGTATAGGAAGCAATATATCGACATGCAATTTCATGACCTGATTACTGGCACTCCGTGGCAGAAAGTATTGACATCAAAAGCATCTACTAAGCTCAGCATAGCCTGTTCATGTTATTTTTGATAGTGGAGCTGAAAATCCACAAATAGTGCAATTGAGAACCTATAAGGAGTGCAATTGAAAACCCAAAGTAGTGCAATTGAAAACCCACAAACTGACGGGCGTTTGGCAGAAAAATACTGAGCGCAAAAAAGCCCAGATTTCGTGCCATAAAATAGGGCAGAAAATCTGAGCTTTTTACGCGACAACATTTCGCAAGTACTTCCCAGGATTGCCATGGGTTAAATTGCCACGGGTTAGTCATGGGTTAGCCATCGGTTAGAAAGGAGCGAAAGGTGATTTTGATAACTAACTTAAAAAGCCTTTGCAATAAACTTACGCAAAGGCTGCAATAATATTACTTCACTCGCATGTCGTTTTTCACAGATACCACACCTTTAACATCCCGAGCGATATTTACGGCTTTAGGTAAATCACCAGCGTCGCTGACAAAACCACTCAATTGAACCACGCCCTTATAGGTTTCAACGTTAATTTCAGTAATTTTCAAATTTTTGTCATGCAAGATTGCAGCCTTCACTTTAGTGGTAATTACGCTATCGTCAACGTATTGACCCGTACTTTCTTGTTTGCTAGTTGAGTGACATGCCACTACCGATGCCATGGCGATTACGACCATAAAAGCCGACAAGTATTTGCTGATTTGTTTTGCATTAAATAAATTCATAATGTGATTCTCCAAATGTAAGTAATATAAAATTGTTAGTAAGCTGCCTCATGCGTTTGCAACTGTAACGCCACATTAACCTTAGGGCCTGACAACATCAGTACGCTGGCACACAGAAGAAAATCTCCGTTAGCTTGCAAAAACAAAAAAAGCCGAGCAGTTTTTTGCTCGGCTTTTTTATAGATATTGCAAATGATTAATATAATGATTATACGAAAAACAGCATTTGTCACATTACCGCCAAATAAATCCAGAGATATAAGTATTAAACAACAACCCCGCAAAGTTTTTTTCAGCATGAGTAGATGCAATACTCGCCGCACCAAAACATACATGTAGCGGTAACAAATGTTCCTCGCGGGGATGCGAGAAATGTGCTTCTGGTGCTTGTTGCCATTGCTCTAAATGTGTTTGTTGCGCGTGAATGCTTAATTCTGGATTGGTCAATATTTCCGTTAGCCAATTATCAAACAGTTTGCTTTTACTTTTACTTTCAGGCTCGCCGGAAAAAAATGCGCGCATATTGTGAAAGGACATTCCTGAGCCAACAATTAATACTTCCTGTTCGCGCAAAGGTGCAATAGCTTTACCTAATGCAATGTGTGCAGCAGGGTCAAGTGAATCTAATAAGGATAATTGCACTACTGGAATATCTGCGTGAGGATACATAAGCATCAGTGGAACAAAAGTGCCGTGATCAAAACCTCGCTTAGCATCCAGCTGCGCAACAATGCCCTGCTCTCTCAACAGCTCGACAATTTTATCTGCAAGCGCTAGCTTTCCCGGGGCGGGGTATTGATAAGAATAGCTTGCGGGTGGAAACCCGGAGTAATCATAAATCATTGCCGGAGCAGCGGCGGCGGAAACGCTTGCGGCACACTCTTCCCAATGTGCACTCACCACTAAAATAGCTTTAGGACGCGGTAATTGTGTGGCGATGCTTTGTAAAAACACAATTAATTCGCGATGATTTTCTTCAGCTAACAACGGCAAAGGTCCACCCCCATGAGGAACATAGATAACGGGCATCAGGTCTGTCAGAAAAACATTGTCTTTATTTACTTCCGTCATTGTTTTCACTCACCACAAAATCGGCTTAATTGTTTTTTTAAGTGTTCGTTTTCAACTTTTAATTTTTCTATGTCATCTAACAAATTCAATGCAAGTGCTATGCCCGCCCAATCAATGGCGAGATCGCGATGAATACGCGTTGCTTTTTTAACAATACTCACTGTCGTAATATTGAACAGCCATTCGTGCGCATGCACACCGGCAACCGGTACGGCAATACTGTGCTCAACCAATTCGTGCAAAAGTGTTTCACTGATACTTGCGCAATGACAAAACTCTTCAACATTGAGCTGTGGATTTACTTCTGAAATAATTAATTGAATCATGGTTGATTACTCCATTCTTTATTCCGTTCTTTATTCGGTTCTGTATTCCATTCAGCACGCGCATCAAATTTTGCTTTATCCGCCAACTGTGTCCAGAGTTGTTTGGTTGTTTCGTCGGCATGATTTGGCATAACTATTTTGATCACTGCAAACAAATCACCCGTTCCTGTTTTGCTCACGAGGCCCTTACCTTTTATACGCATGCGCTGGCCAGATTGGCTGTTAGCTGGAATGGTTAATTGAATTTTTCCGCTCAAGGTTGGCAGCGTAATTTTTGTGCCTAAGGCGGCTTCCCAAGGCGCCAATGGTAGCGCGATGGTAAGGTTGTGACCTTCAACATCAAACAGCGGATGCGGCACCAAGCGAATATGCAAATACACATCGCCATGCGGGGCATGGCCGCTTCCGGGAGTGCCTTGGCCTTTTAGGCGAATGCGTTCGCCGTCGGCAACGCCAGCAGGAATTTTTACTTTGAGAGACTTTTTCATTTCTTGCCGATAGCCTTGGCTATCCTGGTACGGCAAAATATATTCGATAGGTTTTACTGCATCGGCCAAGGTGTCTTCAAGAAAAATAGGAAATTCAATTTCTACATCGCGACCTTTTTGTGCAGAAGATTCTGCGCGCCCGCGTCGACTTTCATATTGAAAACCGTTCTCGTTTGCGTTCGCAGAACCAAAAATAGAATTAAAAAAATCGGAAAAATCTTGATCGGATTGTTCAAAGCCGCCTTGGCCACCTGGCGCGAAGCCGTGCTGAGAAGAACCACTCGCGCCTGATTGTCGACCTTGCTGCTGGTGACTTTGCCGACGGCTACGATTTTCACGCAACTCATCATATTCGGCTCTTTTTTCGGCATTGTGTAATACCTCATAAGCTTCAGCAACTTCTTTAAATTTTGCTTCAGCTTGTGGATGTTTACTAACATCCGGGTGGTATTGTCGCGCCAATTTTCTAAACGCAGTTTTGATAGCTTTATCATCCACCGTGGGATCAACACCTAATACAACATAATAATCTTTAAATTCCATAGGGTGATCCCGCGATGAATGAATGGGTTTTAGTGGCCGTGCTTGCCATGACCACCTTTACCATGATGCTTGTCGTCGCGATCGCGATTATCATCGTAATTATCATCGTGATTTTCGCGAGACTGATATTCAGGCTCGTATTCTTCACTTCTAACAAAATATACCCTGCGATTACAGGCATTATATTCTCTACAATGTTGCGACCAATGTTTTGCGTGACCGGGCGGAACATGTAGATAAATAGGTGCTTCTTGTGAATAATGTCGATCAGTAACTATCACCATTGGTTGCTCGTAAACAACTCGCGGGCGCGGCGCATTGCCAATTTCAACTTGGCCATAAACACCAGGGCTTACCTGTCCGGACAAAATAACATTAATACCTAAATCACTTGCCAAAATATTGGCCGAACTTTGTAGCAATAATAAACCGGTTAACACCAGTAATTTTTTATACATTTTATGCCCCTATTATCTTTTAATTATTGAATATACTTTAAATTTTTTGCGCAGCTTCGTACAGTTACCCTTGGTAACAATTCAAAGGCCTCAGTGAAGCTTATCCATTGTAGGTTCTATTCTTTAAACTTGACCAACTATTTCACACAGCTTTTCCGGACGACACTTAAATCAATGGTGGTGCCTGTCATCCTGATCATGTCAGTCATCATGATCATCATCGCCGTGCCTATGGTCATGCCTGTCTTCATGTTCATGCCTTTCTTCACGATCATGCCTGTCATCATGATGCTCACGCCAATCGTCACGATATTCTTTACGTGGATGATAATCATAATAATGGCGCTCACGCTCATAACGACGATACTCAGGTTCATATTCCTGACTTCTTACAAAATAAACTCTGCGTCCACAAGCATTGTATTCGTAACAATATCTAGACCAGTGACTGGAATGATCTGGTGGAACGTGCAGATAAATAGGTTCCTCTGTAACATAACGACGCTCCTGATAAATGACAACAGGACGCTCGTAGACCACTCTGGGGGGCGGTGCATTGTCAAGCTCTACTTCGCCATACACACCCGGTTGAATTTCGCCAGCCACAATGACGTTAATACCTAATCTGCTGGCAAAAAGTTCTGGAGAACTTAGCGCCAATATTAAGCCGGTTAAAATCAGTAATTTTTTACGCATAGCATTGCCTCGTGAATGTTTAATGTTGTTATAATTTTAAAACACTATTAATTTTTAATACTCATTTCTCCTCATTTTTATTGAACATTTTTATGAGCTTAAAAAATCTCAGTTAAAACCACTAATAACCTGATACTTTTATGACAGATAGATGCTGTAGCGAAACTGAACAGTTTTCACAATCGTCTGGAGAATTTTATATTCACATCCCAATTTTTTTTGCCATCACTCTAACCTTCACCACGTGTTCCCGCTGATCATCAATGAGTGGAACTTTATGGTCAATTTGTTCAACACCGTCCACCATCAGATTGTTGGCTAAAACCTGATCATCTACCTGCACAATTTCAATACGATAGACAGTTTGACCAAAGCGATAACGAACAGTGTAAGTTTGCCAGCCTTGCGGCAAACAAGGTGTGATGCAGAGCTGATTAGCATCGCGTTTTATGCCAAGCAATGACTCCACTATCAAGCGATAAAGTAAACCTGCAGAGCCGGTATACCAGGTCCAACCGCCGCGCCCAGTATGGGGAGGAATCGCATATACATCTGCTGCAACTACATAGGGTTCAGCTTTGTAAGTGGCGACTTCCTGCGCGTTACGAGCGTGATTAAGAGGATTGATAATTGCCATCAACTCCCATGCGCGCTTACTATCGCCTAAAGCTGCAAATGCCATGGCGGCCCAAACAGCGGCATGAGTGTATTGCCCACCATTTTCACGCACACCGGGCACATAACCCTTGATGTAACCAGGGTTCAAGGCAGAGGTATCAAACGGCGGATCCAGTAGCTGGATGATGCCACTATCACGACGCACCAAATGCTGGTCAAGTGCGTTCATCGCGAGCTGTGTGCGCTCGGAACTCCCTGCACCAGAAAGCACAGACCAGCTTTGTGAAATGGAATCTATCGTACATTCGGTGTTAGTGGCAGAGCCCAACATGCTGCCATCATCAAAATAAGCGCGGCGATACCAACTGCCATCCCACGCATTAAGTTCGAGATTTTGACGCAACTGTTCAGCTTCACACTGGCAGCGCGTCGCAAATTCGGGATCATTTTGCTGCTGGGCCAGTTTGGCGAAAGCGTTGAGCACCTCGAACAAAAAGAAACCCAGCCATACACTTTCGCCCTTGCCTTCTATGCCCACCAAATTCATGCCGTCATTCCAATCACCAGAACCCATCAGTGGCAAACCGTGCTCACCAAAGCGCAAACCATGTTCAATAGCGCGTACACAGTGTTGGTAAAGGCTGGCAGATTCAGCTGTATTTCCCGGCAAATCGTAGTAGGACTCTTCATCCACCCCCAGATCACGACCCGCTAAAAAGTGTATATTTTCGTTGAGTACACCGTTATCACCCGTGCTGTTCACATAGTGGCAAGTCACTAAGGGTAACCATAAATAATCGTCTGAACAGCGGGTGCGCACACCGCGCCCCACCGGTGGATGCCACCAATGTTGTACATCACCTTCTGGATATTGGCGCTGCGCACAACGCAACAAATGTTCACGTAATAACTGCGGCTGCGCATGCACCAGGGCCATTGAATCCTGCAACTGGTCGCGAAAACCAAAGGCGCCGCCAGACTGATAAAAACCGCTGCGCGCCCAAATACGGCACGCCAGGGTTTGGTATAGCAGCCAGCCATTGGCTAACACGTTCAATGCCGGATCAGGCGTTTCAACCTCAACTGCCGTGAGTGTATGCCGCCAGTAATCTTGTACTTTTTTGAGAGCGATGCGCGCAGTGCCAGCCTTGCGTAAGCGTTGTGCGAGCGCGCGCGCATGTTCAATATCATGTGCCGCGCCAAGGCGGAAAATAATTTCGCGCTCTTGGCCATCACCCAATTCAAATGGAACCTGGATGGCGCCGCAGGGATCAAGCGCTGCACCGAGTTTGCCGGATAAGCGTGTACGGGTTAAAGCATCTGGATTAGCAATGGAACCGTTGCGACCAAGAAACTCGGTGCGGTCACCAGTCAAACTGCGCGACATATCATCAACATCAAAAAATGCCACACGGCCGGCAAACTCAGTGTTATAGGAATTGCGCGCAAACAGTGCGCCGCTGCTAGCATCTATTTCGGTAACCAGGTGCATAGCAGATTTTGAGCGCAAGTCACCCAATACCCACTCTACATAACCCGTTGCGGATAACCGTCGCATTTTGCCTGATTGATTGCGCACTTTGAGCACGGAAAACTTCACCGATTCTTCTAAATCTACATACACCCAAAGCTCGCTACTAATACCACCTTCATTGTGCTCAAACACGCTGTAACCAAAACCATGACGAGTAGTATAAAAACTGTTTGTAGCTTGCTCGGCGCGTGCAGGCAATGGTGTAGGTGACCAAAACAAACCACTATCTTCGTCACGCAAGTAAATAGCTTCACCGCCAGAAGCACCGACAGGGTCGTCGCTCCATGGGGTTAAACGAAATTCGTGGGCATTTTCACTCCACGTATAAGCAAGCCCGCTTTCAGTGACGACGCTCCCAAAGTGAGGGTTAGCCAGTACATTCACCCAAGGCAGAGGCGTCATATTAGTCGCGCTGGTAGTCATAATATATTCGCGGCCATCTTTGCTGAAGCCGCCTAAATTATTACTGAGCAACAATTTAGTAGAGTCTGTAGCATCATTAGGGGCCCGCAGCTTATCCTCTTCTGTGGCCAGTTCAGAACGATTAAACAGCGAAGGTAGGCTTCTAGAGAGTGAGCTTTTCGTTGGGACTAACCGCGCTATTTTTTTATCTGGCAGAACGCGACGATTAAGCTGTTCCAATAGGCTGCCACGGCTATCGATAATGATGGCACGCGCTACTGTCTGCAATAGAATCCGGTCTTCATTGGAAATCTGTTCCGCGGAGCGCACAAAAATACCGCCCGGTTTATCAATCGCGTGCGCTTCAAAACCGGTAGCAATCAGTCCTATGATTTGGTCTTGTAAACGCTGGCGATAGCCTACGTGATCCTCGTTCCATATGACCAAATCCACCTTTAAGCCTTTCAAACGCCAGTAGGCGTGGCATTGAATCATTTGTCGCGCCAAATCAATATTCTCGCTACTGGCAATTTTGAGTAGCACTATCGGTAAGTCGCCGGAAATCGCGTAACCCCAAAGGCCAGATTGCCCGCGTCGGTTTTGAATCAGCACATGAGCATCAGCACGCAAGGTAGCATTGGCATAAATCACGGAACAACCAAGACGACGGTAGAGCGCAGCATCAGACTCAACAGCGTTGATCTGGCGTAAAGTCACGCCGCTGTGCGTATATGCCAAGTCAAATACACGGTCGGCTAAATGGCGATCTTGATATTTTTCCACCATCGCCATGCTGCCTGCCCTGCTTTCAGCAGCACCTGAAACATAATCCAGCGTTATCGATTGTTCAGTTTCAAGGGTGATACGGCAACGGATGGCAACTATCGGATCAAGTACCGAACCTTGGCTGCCGGACAGAGTTTCCGTATCATCCAATGCACCATGAGAAGCACAAGTGCTTAAGGCCTGCGGTGCAGCAGTTGTACGCCCACGGCCGATAAACTTCATACGATCAGTTTCGTAAGAAATGCCACTGACCTCGGCGCCATGCGCAGCAAGGATATGAAACATCCAGGGTGTTTGCTCCGCTACTGAGCGCGGCCTGCGGGTACACAAAATCGCGCAGCGGTCAGCAATAATTTCCGTTTGCACAAACAAATTACCGAAGGATGTTTGCATTACATCCGCTGCTTGGGTTGCCAACACCACCTCAGCGTAACTGGTGAGCTCAATAGTGCGCGGTCGCTTTGACCGGTTAGTGAGTTTTATCCGACGTAACTCTATGTCGTCCTCGGCGGATACCACCAGTTCAGAGTAGGTTTCTATACCGTGGTCGCGACGGCGATATTCAGCCCGCCATTCGCTAAACATAGCTTCATAGGTGTCCGCACGTTTCAGTGTTGGTTGGTGCGTGTTTGACCAAAACTCGCCGCTTTCCACATCGCGCAAATAAATAAAACTACCCCAATTATCGCAAGTGCTATCTTCACGCCAGCGGGTTACCGCAAGGTCTTTCCAGCGGCTGTAACCTGCGCCAGCATTGCTCACCATTACATGGTAACGGCCATTGGAAAGTAGCTGCACTTCAGGCAGCGGTGTGTCAGCTTCAATCGGCGAATATATGGAGGCTTCATTCGCATCGAAAAAGGCTCCGCCTTCGGCATGTTCAGCAACGTGAGTATGTAATACCGAACTTTTAGGAATTCGTTCCTGCAGTAGCAATAGCGTTGCTTGAAATAATGGGTCTGACTCAAAGCGTTTTTGCATCGGGCGATCAAGCAGTAAATACGCCAGCGATAACAAACTCATGCCTTGGTGATGAACCATAAACGAACGGATTATGGCGCTGGTTTGGCCGCGCGCCAGCCGTGCCGGGGTGTAGTCGATAGCTTCATAAAAACCAAAGCGACCTTCAAGACCTAAACTGGACAGGCGCTGTAAATTTTCGCAAGCTGCTTCAGGCGCAATCATTAACGCCAATGCAGTCGCATAGGGAGCAACGACAAAATCCTCACCTAAACCACGCTTTAAGCCAAGGCCCGGCACCCCAAACGCATGGTATTGATAATTTAAATTAGCATCGACAGTGTTGTAACCTGACTCCGACACTCCCCAAGGTAAAGAGCGCTGGTTGCCATATACAATCTGTTGTGCAACAGCAGCGCGGCAAGTTTGATCGAGTAAAGAGCCGTCATAGCAGGGCATGACGAGATTAGGCATCAAGTACTCAAACATCGAGCCACTCCAGGATACCAGGATCGGTTCACCACCCGCCGTAGTACGCAATCGGCCCAGAGCAAACCAGCTTTCTTGCGGCAGCTGACCTTGGGCGATGGCAACAAAGTTGCTAAGGCGAGCTTCGGAGGCAAGCAAATCATAAAAACTGGTATCGCGCCGAAACTCATCCACGTTGTAACCAATGGCGAGTAGGTGACGCGTTTGGTCGTATAAAAACGCGTATTCCATGGTCGCCAAATCGGTAATTTGTAGCACCATTGTCTGAATATTAGCAAGACGCTCAGCAGCGCGCTGACAACCAAGGTTAAACATCCAACGGCGTTGGCTTAACGAGCTGTGTTCAATCGTTGTTAAGGATGTTTTTTCTCCATTCGCTTTAGCGAGTATCTCATCCATTGCTGCCAATAAATTGCTGCACTCCGCCAACTGCCGCAATGTAGGAATTTCGCCAAGACTAGCGCGCTCAATGTACTCGTGAAGTTCGTGGTGTTCATCTATAGGGGGAAGTGGCGGTAGCGCCAGCCAAGGTGCTAGAAAGATAACATCGGCCAATGCCGCTTGCGCTTGCAGTGCAAAAGCTTTTACCCACATTGATAATTCTGTTTCAACTTCAACCCCTAACGTTGCCACTAAATGTTCATGCAAACTCACAGAGCTTCGTGCAATAGGCTCTAGGTGCTGCAATACGCTGGTTAAAGTGGATGGACCTATTGCGTATGCCGTATCGACATGTTGATGCAAATTTGTTATTGCCGCTTGCAGGTTCGCAATAGGAGTGGGGTCTTTAATGGTAAGGGGTTTAGCAAACGCATCATCGATAATCGCCAAGGTGTCGCGCAGGCCATCAAACACGCGAGCATCCACCACTTTTTGGTCTGGCAATGTCACTAAACCCGCGCGTAGGGTGAGTAAATGACCGGCTAGATTACCGCTGTCTACCACGGAAATGTAACGCGGCGGCAAAGGTTGCAGGCTTTGGGTGTCATACCAGTTATAACAATGACCTTGATGGCGCTCCAGTTTTAGCATGGTGCCGAGCGTATTAGCGCTGCGTTCAAGCATGACCCCGGCGGGGATAAAACCGAAATCATAAGCTGAAAGATTAGCCAGCAAAGTAAGCCCAATATTGGTTGGCGACGTACGATGGGCAATAATCGGCCCCGGCTGCTCTTGCACGTTATCTGGCGGCAACCAGTTATCTTCTGCAGTGACAAATTGCTCAAAAAACGCCCAGGTTTTACGCGCAACTTTATGTAAATACACCAATTGCTCTATGTTTAACCTTACCTCTTTACGTACCAACGGCTGACTGATCCATCGAGTAATCGCGGGTGCAGCAAACCACAGTAACAGCACTGGTAGTACACTGATGACTCCTGCCCTTCCTAGCACTTGTAGCCCTAAGCGATGTAACAACACCAAACCCAGGAAAGCTATGGTAGCCACCAAAGGTATGCAGAATAGTGTGCGATAGGTTGCGATTAAGCCCTGTTCAGATTTAGGTATTTGCTCAGAGTGAGGGTTCCATTCCAACAGCCGGCGGCGGGTAAATAACACGCGGCCGGTACTGCGCAAAATAGCTTCCACGCTATAAATTGCTTCATGGGGAAGACAGGCAATTCTAAATACAGCCTGAGCAAAGCTGCGCCCGGCTGAGTTCATAACCGACCTGAAATGCTGGCTTAACAACACTTCTTTGGGTTTAAGACAAGCATCAAGCAGGGCGATTAATAAGGAAGGTACCAGCACTATACTAACCACGGCCAGCGTCCAAAAACCCGGTGCTGCACCCACCCACCAGCCCATCAATAACATCATCAAAAGTGCCATAGGCACAAAGCTGCGCAGCAAGTTATCAAAAATCTTCCAGCGTGCCAATAGGGATAAGGGGTTAGGCAGGCGCTTCCCATCAAGCCCCGGTACACGTGCAAATAACCAGCTCGCTATTTGCCAATCACCACGAATCCAGCGTTCGCGACGGCTTACATCGCTCGCATAATGAGTGGGGTATTCTTCAAAAAGATGTACATCACTCAGCAAGCCTGAGCGCGCATAGCAACCTTCCAATAAATCGTGGCTTAAAATGCGGTTCTCAGGAAAGCGACCTTTGAGTACATGTTCGAAAGCATCCACATCATAAATGCCCTTACCGATAAACGAACCTTCACCATAGACATCCTGGTACACATCGGATACTGAGCGGGTATAAGGGTCAATGCCCGGTTCACTGCCGTAAAGTTGCGCAAAGCGCGAACAATTTGCACCCGACAAACTTGCCGCCATACGCGGCTGCAAAATACCGTAACCACCCACTACTCGCAGGCCGGATTCGTCATAGCACGGGCGGTTAAGCGGATGCGCCATAACAGCTACAAACTCCCGCGCAGCATCACGTGGCAGCTCGGTATCGGTATCGAGAGTGATCACATATTTAATTTTCGATGAACAATGCGCGCGGGTTAAGGCGTCAATGTTACCCACAATTAATGAGAAACGATTTTGTGTGTCACCGCGCAATACCGCATTTAAATCGGCAAGCTTGCCGCGTTTGCGCTCATAGCCCATCCATAATTGTTCGCCCGGGTTCCAGCGACGCGGGCGATGAAACAAGAAAAATCGGTTTTGCTCCTGACCTTGATCATAACTTTGATATTTAACATTTAAGGCCTCTATTCCCTTTTGCACTTGTTGCAATAAACCGTCATCCGCTGCAAGTGTTTCCGTTTTTGCATCGCAAAAATCGGTGAGCAAAGCAAAGTGGATGTGCTCATCCCGATTTCCCAAAAAACGGACTTCGAGCCCTTCGAGTAACTCTTCAATGTTGTGATTACTAGTAAGCATGGTGGGAACTACTACCAACGTGCGCATTTCCGACGGCAAACCATTAGCAAAATTCATTCGTGGCAAAAGTTTGGGCGTAACTAATAAAGCTGCAAACCAATTCGCCAAGGCACCTGCTAATTGGCTAACCGCCACCACCGAGAAAAACCCCAGCAGCCACAATTGCCAACCTAACACACCACTGTGCTGCGCCCGGGTAATCAACACAGTGGAAAATAGTGCTGTGAATAAAAAAATACAACTGAGATGAAGTGCTAAGGGGAAACGACTAAAACTACGCCGTAATCGCGCGATAATTGGCAACCGCGCTTTTACCACTTTCTCTAAATGAGGCAAGCCCTTATCAACCAGGTAATACCCCACATGTGCCTTATGGGCATAGCCAAGCTCAATAGAATCTTTTCCATTGCTGGCTGCATTAATTCCCGCAAGCACAATAGCCGCGCGCGCAACTTCTGCTTCACTAAGCCGAATACGTTTGGCGAGTCTGTCGATAACCTGGCGGTAACTATCGCGCGTGGAAAAATCCATCTCGCCATAAACCCCACCCAAATCCTTACGAAGAATGTGATCCACCACACTCATGGATTCAACGAATACTCGCCAGTCAGTCGCACCCAGAAAACGCAAGCTGCCAATGCTATTGCTGATAGAAACCTGATCAGCAGCTTGTTGTTGGTTTTCGGTCAATACCATTTGTTCAATCGTCAGACTAGCTTCGATTAACCGATCCTCAACCCAGGTAAGCGGTAACGCCAACGCCGGGCCATGGCCTTGCAAACACCGCACAAGTTCAGCCACAAACGGGCTTACCATCGGCGGATTAGAGCGTGCCATATCGGCAATCACCAAAATTAAATTTTTAGGTTCGTTTTTGGCAACGTCTATCATCCAATTTGCCCATTCCTGAGCTTGGTTTACATGAATGCGCGCGGCAGTAATCCGTGCCGCAACACGGCGCAAGTTTTCAATTAATGCCAAACGCAGCATAATCGGAATCGCCCACAACTCGCCTAGAGTCAGCGGTGCAACGGTTTGGTACGCAGCCACAAAGCGGCTTAATATTTCAGCACCGACGTGTCCATCACCGTGAGCAATTACCTCTAAAGCAAGGTCATACACACGCGGCAAGCCACGCGAAGTACCTTGCGCCAAACGCGGCAATTCACGACTATAACCTTTGGGTAAATGTTTACGCGCAGTACGAATTTGTTCTTCGATCATGTAAAAATTATCGAGTAACCATTCACCTGCAGGCACAATGCGCGATTTAGCCTGCACGGCAATTGTCAGCAAATTACGACTGGCAATTAATACTTCTTCATTTTCATCCAAGCGATTAAGTAAGCGATTGCGCATTCCAAAACGGCTCAAACCATGCTCGGCAGCCAAGGCTTTACCATGTTGTTCCATTTGCTCAACACTGAATAATTCTGCGCGTAACGGTGTTGTATCTGTGGTCTCCTGATGAATCGGACTATAGCCACCCAATCTACCCATACCAACGTTCAGCTTGGATAATAATGTTTTAACCCAGAGCAGAACCTCCGTTAACAGGCTTTCGTTCAGTCCAAATCCACTATTAAATGCTGAATTTGGATGATGAATGACAGTGCGTGGCAACTCAGTTGAATTGGAGAAAGAGCTTGTCATTACATCTGGAAGCTTCAGTCTACTGTCCGGTTTCATTGTAAAGGCAAACCATTTAGCAAATCGGCTAACTCATCCGCGTGCTCTTCCTCAGTAGCAAGAATCGTTTTTAACATCTGGCTAGTGGTGGTGTCTTGGTCACCAAGGTATTGAATCAGCTCGCGATAGCTATCAATAGCTATTCGCTCAGCCACCAAATTCTCCTTGATCATTTCCTCTAAAGACTCACCCGTAACATATTCGGCATGACTACGGCTGGTTAGTTGATCCGGTGAAAAATCAGGTTCACCACCTAGTTGAACTATGCGACTAGCCAGTAAATCTACGTGGCCAAGCTCTTCATTAGAGTGCTGCAAAAATTCATCAGCAACACTTTTAGAATGGATTCCACGCGCCATAAAATGATGGCAGCGATAACGCAATACACAAACCAACTCCGTTGCCAAAGCATCATTTAACAGCTTCACTACGGCCACACGATCTGCTGAATAAGTCGTGGTTACTGCACCTTGGTCAATGTTTTTACGTGCTTGAGCACGCAGTGTTTCCGTGCTACTCAAAGGAAGTTTTGTTTCCGGAATTGATACGCTCGTGCTTAGCAGGTTCGCAATTATTTCGCTCATAGAAGTATCCTCAAATGTGAGTTACCAGCCTGAGGGGAAACACTCATTCAGGTCGGTGCGTGAACACACATAAGAGCAGGAGAAGGGCAAAACAGAAAACCATGTCTTTCATATTCCCACGAGTCCCTTTCTGCGACAGCACAATATTTGGTAACTAATAACTGGGAGCTACCTAAGCTGTATCTACCTCGCTTTTTTGCATTGTATTAAAAGTATTTAATAGGTTCAGTAAATTGATTTATCTAAATTTCTCACCGTTGTAAATGCGCTTTTAGCTGAGCTGAGCTATACCTTCTTTTACCAGACCGCTAATAACAAATCACTATGCAGCACCAGACAAAAATAGGTATTAGGAATCTGGGGGTCAATGCCTAGGGCATTTTTGATCTCATGAGTTGTCATCGCATTTACGGAATTTATTATGAATAAAGCTCGGATTTTAGGTGTTTGCGCAAGTCTAGTCGCACTGATCACTACTTACCCCGTTGCTGCACATCCTTATCCTCCGACTTGGGGTAGTGGTGTTGCAGAAGCAGTAACAGGCCCTATTCACTACAGTCCTGTGCCGTGGCCGTCAGAGCCAGTTAATCCGGTAAATTGTGGCACTAGCTGTGGTGACTGGAAACCCTACACGCGCTTTCAACAGAATATGAATGATCCGCGTACGCAGGACCCTTCCAACGGGGGTACATCACCCCAAGCTTACGTTAACGTAACGTCCTCTTGTTCCGACAAGACACTTCCCAGTATTTATTACTATCTTCATCAAGGTGCAACAGCTGCAGATGACGTGCTCATGTTCCGTTGGCGTGTAGAGTCTTCCCCTCAGAATTATGCCACTGGCCCGAGCGCGGGAAGTTATGGTGCGAGCAACCCATGGTCGTCGGCACTTTGGACTGTGCTGTTTGATATTGATGGCAGCGGCTATCGTACTTTAGCGGCGCATTTAGATGGCTCTATCGGGTCTCCTTCTGCGCCTATAGATCGTCTTGTTGGTATTTGGAGCAATACCACATCGCAATCGCTAGATTATATTAATGATGCTAATGTCCATGCTCTTGCTCATAACCCAACGGCTTTTATAGGCCCGACGGGCAAAGTCATGAATTTCCACAATAGCCTCACCCCTAATGAAACTTGGGCAAATGGATCATCCGAAACAGACTGGGATTACGGCACCACGCGGGCTAAAACCGTCACACAAAACTCTTGTACCGAATACTTTATTGATTATCAAATCCCTATCGCCATGTTGGATGCTTCGAGTATTAGCGGCCCAAAAATCACCCGCACTTCACCTATTTCCATGCTGTTTTGTACTGCCAATAGTTTGAATAATCCGTTTCAAAAAGACTGCGCTATTAACAAATCATGGACTGCTGATGCCGCCAAGCCAGCACCCTTTGGCGATTATATTTCGTTTAATCAAACTGAAGCTTATAGCCAGCCCATTATTTCCAGCGTAACTGCCACGGCACCCAACTCTTGCCCGGGCATCTACACCTTAAAGGCAACCGTGCAAGACACCTTGGCATTGCAAAGCGGCGTGGTGATTCCTTCAGTACAAAATGTTGATTTCTTTTATTGGCTCGACGGTGATGGAGATGGTTTGGCAAATGAAGTGGGTGGTACCTGGACAAAAATTTCGACCACCGCAACCCTTGATACCGGCACATTAAACAAATGGACAAGTACCTGGGACGCAAGCGCTTTGCCCAAGGGTAAATATTTAATCGGTGTGCAAGCACTGGATGACAACACAAAAATAGACGATGGAATGACCGCAACCGGCATTAATAATCGGACTTTCTCTTATCTGACGGGTGATGCGACTAACAAGATTTATATTGCAGGTAGTTGGCAGGCGGGGCAATTAGCCGTATTTCCTACGCACATACCCGCGCAAACACCATCTTCCTCGCAAAATTGGTATGGCAATCCCGATGTTACTGGGCTATTAGTTGCTGTGGTAGGAACAGCGATAAATGCCTGCGGCGTAGCGCCAACCATTGCACTCACTGAGAATGTCGCCAATGTGGTCGCCGGAGGCACGGTCAATTACACCATTACGTTGACCAACCCGAGTACCAATAGCGGTGCTATTACGATTTCGCAAATTACCGAGACATTACCTTCTGGGTTTAGCTATCAAAACAACACCACGGTTGGCGCTGGTGGTTTGAGTTCAATAAATCCAAGTATCTCGGGGCAAGTACTCACGTGGACTTATGGTTCGCCCGTCAGCCTTGCCGTGGGCGCGAGTGCAACACTCACCTTGAGCTCCACCGCACCCAGCACGGCGGGTAATTACAATGCGACCGTAGCCGCAATCACTTCATTCGGAACTACTCAAAGCAGCCCATTGGCGGTAGCAGTCGATGCAGCTCGGCTGTCGTTCACCATCACACCTAACGCCTATTCAATTGCCGCCGACGGTACCACACAATTAACCTTTACCCTGAAGTACGCCAATGATTCAACCGTGAACGTAACGAGTGCCAACATCACCGGCAGTTTACCCAGCGGCTCCACCTATGTAACTTGCACCGGTGGTACCGCTTGTAGCAATACCAGCGGTAGTTTAAGTTGGACGTTGGGAACTGTGGCTGGCGGAGCAACAGGTAGCGCAACGCTAGTGCTCTCAGTGCCGAGCAATTGGACTACCTCATCCCTCACCGAATCCGCAACCCTTGCCGCTACCGCGCCGGATGCAAGTTCAGTCACAAAATCAGCCACCAGCACCGTCGCCGTAACGGGTTATAGCACTATCACAGCAGCAGCTTTCACCTTGACTAAATCCGCCGGTGCTACCCAAATTGCCCCTGGAGCAACGGTCACTTACACGATTAGCTACCAAAATTATGGGGGCACTGCAGCCAGCAGTGTGGTGATTACCGATGCCTTGCCTGCAGGCATGACTTATAGCAGCAATACGGGTGGTGGCGTAAACGCCAGTAATACGGTGACTTGGACTATTGGAACTGTGGCCGCCGGAGCTTCAGGTTCGGTGACGGTCACTGCTACCGCCGCCAATCCTTTTACCGCCTATACAAACCCAGTTTCAAATTCCGCTGCCATTAATTGGAGTGGTGGCGCAACAGTTATATCGTCCAGTGTTGCGGTGGGTATAACAGGGACGGCATGTAGTACTTATTATTTCCGAGCCACAGCAGGAAATGTGGGCTTTGACAGCACCCAGAAGCTGGCATCATCTACCCCGGTTCCTGTATCTGGCGATACCGGCAGCACGGTGACAGTGACTGCACCGGTCTCAAGTTCTGCGTTTCTTGAAGCGCTGAGATTCTATCAAGATCCAGCCACTGCAACCGATATCCCCTTCAGCGGCAACATCACCACTAACATGTATATCGACCGTGCTAATGGCCAAGGGTTGAATATTCAAGCAACTGTTTATGATTATAATTCTACGTCGGGGGTAACTACTTCGCTGGGTACAGCCACGACATTGTTCAACGGCAGCACACCCGAATTATCACATTGGAAAGTCAAAAAAGATGGTGGTGATTTTGATCAGTTTGCGGGAGCAACAATTACACCGCGTGCCGTGGTTAATCAAATTCGTCGCGTATTGGAATTTGTTGACTCCCACCGCGATGA
>JANYIO010000145.1 GCA_025362015.1 Gammaproteobacteria bacterium
CACAGAACTATTTCAGCAGTTTTCAAAATCGCAAAATCGCAGCTCAACCCTCGCAGATATAGCAGTATTTTTTGGCAATGATTTTAATAATCCTACCAGTATTGGCATGCAAGAAAAAAATCGTTATGGCGCGTCGCAAACCTCATGCACTTACTGTGGAGAATGTAATGTTGGTTGTAACTCTCACGCAAAAAATACGCTTGATCTTAATTACCTTCGCGTGGCCGAACAGGTTCACCGCGCGCAAATAAAAACGGATTGCAATGCGGAGAAAATTGTTCCCTTGAATGCCGACGGCGATGAAGATATCACTGCGGATGGTGCTCATGGTTACCGAGTATATTACAACCAGCTTGATGCGGGTGTTACCTATGTTGATACTCGCCGTGTAGTGGTTTCTGCTGGCACGCTTGGCACTAATGAATTGTTGTTGCGGTGTCGCGATGTTCACCGTACTTTGCCGCGCATTAGTCCGCGTTTAGGGCAACGTTTCTCCGGTAATGGAGATTTTTTGTCAATGGTTGTTGAAGGGAAAGCGCCTTCTGATCCTAATTACGGGCCAGTGATTACACAATATGTGGATTACAATTTGTTTAAAGATCACGATCCTGAACATGCTTTTTTATTACAAGATGCAAGCTATCCTACGTTTGCGGCCTGGCTCCTCGAAGGGTTGCAGCCCAGCCTGAATTTTATCGGTGTACTGAAAAAAGCCTACCGTATGTTGTGTTCTGCGGGTAAGTTGTTGTGGGCAAATATAAGCGGTGGTACCTGGACAGGTTCAGTGGGCAATTTGCTTAATCAAATAATTAAAGATGATGCGTCTTACTGTACAAGTGTGTTGTTATGTATGGGGCTTGATAAGAGCGATGGTGTTTTTACCCTTAGGGATGGTGCGCTAGATCTTAACTGGCCGCAAAAAACCAGTATGCCGTTGTATAATGCCATTCTTGCCGTCACGAAAAATTTTAAGGAGTTTGCGCAATCGTCTTTCTCCACTCCCTTTCCTACCTGGCTGCGGCCAACGCGCAATAATATTACTGTGCATCCCTTAGGTGGTTGTATTCTTGCGGATAGCCCTGAGCAAGGTGTGGTTAGTGCTGCTACACACGACCGTGGTCAAGTATTTGGCTATCAAGGCCTTTATGTTGCCGATGGTTCGTTGCTCGCCAGTGGTGTTGGTGCGAACCCGAGTGCAACTATTGCTGCTGTTTCAGAGTGGATTGCACAGGGGATTACGGGCAATCCCGATCTGCCCAGTGCCGATCTCAGCCAAATAATTCAATATTGTTGTAATCGTCATTGAAGAAAATATAATTGTTAGTTGTATGCCGAAAATTGTATTCTGCCATGACTGCTTTTGTATGGCTGAAGTTGGCTTGTTTTTGAACAGAATGAATTATATCTGCGAGCGGTAGTCCTATCCCGTTGGGTAGTGTGGACATTGCGGCGGAAGGCCTGTGTTAATAAAGGCGCTAGAAATTTTAAAATCAAAAACACACAGTGATAAAATTTTATGAAAAATATTTTAGCTTTTCTGATGTTTCTGGTTATCAGTGTTCAGGCGTACGCTGCTAATCCTCCACCCTTTAGAAACGTGGACGGTAGTACGCGATGGCAGCATGTTGCAAATTTTTCTGCAACCGTATTGATTTCAACGTTACTGATTGTTGCTTTGTTTTTATTTTTTGCTAACCGTCGTGCTGCTCGTTCTAATCGCGAATTAACAGAGATAAAAGCCACACTCGAAGATCGCGTTGCGAGACGCACAGCTTCACTGCAAGAAACAACCGCGCACCTACAAAATCGCGAAGCCTATATCACTAGCATTGTTGACTCTATGCCATTGATGTTGATTGGCCTCAACCAAAACATGGAAATTATTCAGTGGAATAATGTGGCTGAATCTATTACTGGCCGCCCAATTGCCACTGTGTTGGGTAAAAAATTATGGGAAGCATATCCTTCAATCACGCTGACACCTGAGCAAGTGGCGAGTGTGTTAACCAGCAAAGAAACTATTACTATTAAACACAGCCAGCGCGATCAATATTATTTTGACTTTACTCTTTATGCATTGACCGACTACCCCTTAACGCAAAAAAATGAAACTGGTATAGTTATTCTGGTCGACGATATTACTAAGCAAATGAAAGCCGAAAATAAATTGGCGGAACGCGATAGAGTATCTGCTATGGGAGAACTCACGTCGGCAATGGCTTACGATATTAATTTACCGTTACAAACAATAGTGTCAACCTTGCTTAACGCGCAGCATAAACTTGACGTTGCTGATTTAAATAATATTAAGAGTGAATTGTTGCAGGCGCTAAAAACAGCGCAACAAAGTGGACAGCAAGCATTTGCAATTATTCAAAATCTGGATGAATTGGCGGGCACCTACTACGATCAAAAACAGTTGGCGGATGTACCGCAAATTATGGATCAGAGTATAGAGTTGGCCGGTGATTTATTTGCGGACTTATCGGGCTTAAGTTTTAACAGCATCAATATTAGCCGTGAATACAGCCCATCCTTGCCAGCAATTTCTTGCTTCGCTCCTGAATTAAAACAAGTTTTCGTCAGGGTTTTACGAAATGCTTTCCACTCACTCAATGCCGCCATTAAACACAATTCAATAACGCCGACTATTCATGTTGAGATTGGTGAGTTTTATGATTCCTTGTGGATTAAGGTGCACCACAATGGCATAGGCCTAACCGCAGAAGCGCAGCAAGATATTTTCCAACCTTTCTTCGCCATGAACTCCAATGTGCCTGCGTGTCCGGTGGAGCAACGCTTGTCATACTCCTATTACATCATTAATGACCATCATCAGGGTCAGATGGCAGTCACTTCAGATAAGGATCAAGGCACAACGTTCCATATACAATTACCGTTGGCATAAATTTATTGTCTGATTTTTTATATTGCTATGCGTATTAAGATTTTAACTGCCAAAAAATAACTGCGGTTGCGAAAAATAAACCCCAAGAAATACCCAGCAGTACCCAAGGTAAACGTGAAGGTTGTAAAGTGTTCATTGTGGGTGCGGCACTACTATTCGCATCTTGCGCGGCATGGGCTGCTAATTGTTTTACTTTTTTTACGCGCTTGTCCAAGTCACGTGTTTTTTCACTCTGCTGGCGTAAAAACTGCTCCATTCCCCGTTGAATACCGCTGGCAATTGCTTTGACTTCGGCCTTGGCTTGCCCATCCACTTTTATGCTGTTAGCAATTTTTAATGCTTCTGCACGTATATCGCGCACATCCTTTTTATTCTTAGGTTTTATCGGAGCTTGGTTCATGGTAAGAGTTTGTCTCGCGGTGAGTGGTGATTCAGGGAATTTTACCAGATAAAAATCAAACGCATGTGCAGCAAGAATTACTATTTGTTGCTATTTTCTATTGCTGCAATAATTTCATTTTTAGCGATCTCAGGGTTTTTTAGGCCTAGCAATAAAACCTCAGAATCTCGTTGTCCCATACCAGCAGTTTTAATCTTAACAGACCATATATTAAAAAAACTTTGAATCGGTCCTTGAACCATAACGATATCTGTTATGTTTTTTACAGGAATTGAAGAAATTTGTTTGAATAGCACCCCACGCTTTGCAGTTAAAATTTCATTGCTCAATGAATACTCAAGTTTATTTGCCTGAAGGTTGTTGAGCCAAAGAAACGCAAATAAAAAGTAGGTTAAAAAAAATAAAAATATAGGTAATATGTAAACAATAAAAACTCCATTAAGTGCCACAGAATATTGTAAAGAGTACGTTGGGGTCACGATAAAATAATAAAATACAACAAATGTTGCAACTAGAGGTGCTTGCATTATTGTTAGCGCTATGGCGGCAGCTTTTCGATCAATTTCAAAATTCATGTTTTCTCCTGTTCTAACGTTTTATACGGCTGCGTTAGCCGTCTAAAGAAGGCCGTAATATATTTCAAAGTTGAAGTATCGTAAATACTGCGACAGGCAAAGGACAATGCGAAATTGTTTATACGCCAATATGCAGATTAAAAAATTAAAAAGCCGAGCAGCAAAAACTACTCAGCTTTTTATTTAACCAGTGTAACTTATTTGTATTTTATTGACTCATTCATATATTTACGAATAGCAGGGACTGAATTATTAAAATCATTCAAGCCTAACTCTGTACGCCTAGCCTGTAACTGAGAATATATCTCTTGCTTCCGCTGCACAATGGTTTGTAATTCCTGTGGTGTAAGCTCAAGTTGCCCATAACGAAAATCATATGAGCTTTTAACTTGCTCTGTCTTTAGTTTTGCTAGGTTTTCATCCCCGCGCAATGCAACGACTTGATAGAGCGCCAATGATTCAAGCGTAGCTCCTCTAAAGAGTTCTTTGCGCATCTCCTTTGTCTCACCTTTAGTGGGGTTAGGTTCAGCAAGAATCGCTAAAGAGTCAAGTGCTGTTGTAGAACCCAACGCAGCCGCCTCCCAAAAATACGGAACAGCTTTATCCATTTCACCCTTCTGGATAAATTTATTGCCTAATGTATCAAGTGCTTTTATATCACCTTTTTTAGCCAAATCCTCCAGAATCGCATCGCTATAACTTTCATAAATAGCACCGTCTTCAGCAGAATAATAACCATATTCTTCACTCCAGCCCTGCATTTTACTAATGTCGGCGGCAGTTATAGATGTAAATACGGCTGGTAAAGTATCAACTTTTAAAGGTTCAGTGTTTACGCTTGCGGGTTGCGTTTGTGGTTCAATCACAGGTGTTGGTAACTGGTTTGTGCGGTTGCCAACAATAGTCTCAGCAAATTGTTCGCTTGGGTTAAGCGGCAGATGGCTCTGACGATAAACTATAAAAGCAACGCCGATTATCACAAAAAGCATAGCCAACATTGTGTAAGGTTTTTTACTGGGTGTTTCCATAGGGTTCACCATTTCATTCATCACTTTCATATTCTAATCCGGTAACTTATCGCAAACGGTTAAGCTCCACTGAGCAGAACTGTAATCAATTGCTCTTATGGTATTACCATCCTGTAATACCAGCGTCACTTTGGCACACTTGCCCCGCCACTGTAAGTGCGGGTGCGACTATGGCCCCCGCAGTTGCACCATACGAGCCACCCTTAGTACCAGCAGCTAACGCCGCAACTGCAGAAGCTGATATAACATTGCACTATCACAGTAGCAGCCCTAAATGCAAGCGCTTCGAGGCCTTTAACATACTTAGTAAAATTAAGATTATCTAGCTCGCATTCCGCTTTAGTAGTAGCTTTTTTCCGTTTAGTTGCAGATTTGTGCACTTCAGCTTCAACCAATTTCTCTGCAATAAAGCTTGGACTATCACCTTGCCCCAGCGAGGCAGTTGGAAGGCTAGGATTATCAAACATGTTCGACAAAACCGCAGGATTAAAAGCTGGTGCTGTTACAGTGACGGTAATGGTCTGCGCATGGAGTATGCAGCTAAAGACGAGCGTGCATAAAAACGATAAATAACAAAATATTTTTTTCATTGTGAGTTTCCTTATTTGATTAAGATGTTTCCATTCAAAAATTGAAGTGGAGCTAGATGCTGGCCTATAATTGTTAGCAGTCAAACTAAGAATGATATTTTACGCGCCATTATTTGCGGTTAAGTAGAAAATAAGGGTGTTGAACTATGTTTTCTTAAATCCAACGCAAATAATTTATTCACAAAATCACTAAAGCGTTTACCCATTTCACTTTCTGCATCATCCGTTTTAATTAAACTCGCGCTCATATCACTCAATAATTTTTGTGGTTCACTAAACATTGATGCACTATCAAGTGTATCCAATAAATCTTTAATGAACTTCCCTAGTGGTAATAATTGATCTGCTAATAGAGGATAACTATTTTGTTGGTTATCGTCTTGTTGTGGTAAAAACTCACCGTAGGCTTGGGTTGCTTGTTGAATTTCAACTTGCGATAAATGTAATGCGTAACCGCCGATTTGTGTTTCATCGTAACCTAAATTTAACGCTTGATTAAAAGCTTCGTCTAAATTACCGGAGAAAAATTGCCCGGCAAGAGTGTCTACTCGTCCGAGTAAATCATTAATAGCAGTAATTTCATTATCATTCAAATCGCCCACAACTGACCACGATGATGTTTGGCTTGAGCTTGCGCTGGCATTATAAAACCCACTTGAATTGCTGCCATTGTTAGTCGTGCCTTGCATAACGCTTAAGCCTTCACTGGAGTTTGCGGTGATGGTGATTTTATCGCCTTCGGCAGTGGTTAATTCAAAACTAAATTCACTTGCGCGTGCATATCCATAGTTGCCATACGTTTGGCTTACTTTGTGAGTGTTGGATAAATCATCGGGCACATGTAAGGTTTCCGCAGGCTTCGCGATTGGGGTAGATTTTAGCGTGACTTCATCGGCAGGTTTTTCTGTGGCAGTAATAAATTTTGACCGTAAGTCATCAATACCCTTCAGTACTAAATCATAGGTTTTGCCAATATCAGCTTCGATGTCTGGAGAAAGCATACTCAATGCTTTTAATTTTTCACTCGCTTCGGCAAAACCTTTTTTAAATCCAGATAATCCAGCGTCCAGCCGTGATTGCAATTGTTCTTGGGTCGCACCATTGGCAACGTCCATTTGTAAACGCCGCTCAATAAAGCCAAGAATATTATTGGCTACCTTGGTTGCAGTCAGTGGCTCAAAATTATCGTAGCTGTTGGCTGCCGTCTGGCTTGGGGCGGCAGCAGTTTGCCCGCGTGAGCTGATTTTTTCATAGGCCATAGTCAAGGTGCGATTCACCAGCTGTAAGGCGGTTTGGCGTTTATCCTTTGCATCCTCACTTGCTTCAACCTTCGGCATAGATGTTTTAGCTTCTTGTGGCTGCGAATGAAGCGTGTTATGCGGGAGGCTATTAGGGCTAGTGGTAGTTGAGCTGGGAACGGATGAAATATTCATGTGTGGCACCTGTGAGCTAGGCCGATACTGTCGTGAAAGGGAATAACGCTATACAAGGTGTCGGCTGCAAGCTCTATATCTACAAGACCCATTCGTACGGTCTTTGGCGGGGGTTATAACCAGTGTTTAGGATATTGTTATTCATTGCTGTCAACCATTGCACGACTTGTGCGTTATAGGGTGTAAGGAAATACATCCTTAAGTTAGTCATCAATCATTTCAATCAGCGTTTAATCGGAGAATTCTATGAAAATAATCAAGGTTGTTATAGTTCTGGCTTTGCCATTGTTTACAGCGAGCGCTTTTGCGCAAACCGTCGATACCGAAGTCACTCGTAATGTTAATCAACAAGAGCGCATTGAGAAAGGCCTTGAATCTGGCGCGCTTAATACTAAAGAGGCCGCTAGTCTCGAAAGAAAAGAAGCGCATATAGATCATATGGAAGCTCATGCACTTAAAGACGGAACAGTAACCACGCAAGAAGCGGATCGAATTAAAACCGCACAAAATAAAACGAGCGCTGCAATTTATAACCAAAAACATGATGCCCAGAAAGGCAATCCTGATTCGGTATCGTCAATGCGGATGCAAGAAGATGTGCAACGTAACATCAATCAACAAAACCGCATCGAACAAGGGATTCAGTCCGGACAACTCACCGACAAAGAAACCT